>JBBIUW010000070.1:0-9690 GCA_037440045.1 Sphingobacteriaceae bacterium | reverse complement strand
TCGTTTTTAGCAACATTAATTTTAGTAGGATTACCAGCTGAATCTTTTTTAGTAGCGTAAAAATTCTCAACCACTTCAGATTTAACAACATTACCACTATCCATGTAAACATTATACCAATTTTGCCAGTATTCATCAGTTAAAGCTACTCCGTGCATATTTACTTCAAAACCAGAAGGTGATTCTAATTCATCATCTGCATGATTAGCAACACCATCTTTATCATCATCAAAAGGACAACCATCTGCATCTACTTTTACGCCTTTTGGTGTGCCGTGGCATTTATCATCCCAGTCTTTTACTCCATCTTCGTCGTAATCACCATTATCAATTGCCAACCAATCAACATTATTAAAATAATCATCAGGCAACGTATCTGCCTTATCTTTTTTCTTAAACACAAGATCGTATTGTAATGCAAATGAGGTGTAAACAAAATTATCTTTTTGTTTATTACCACTTCTTGTTCCTAAACTATTATTGGTGATTCCATCAATATAATCGGTTGTTGTAAAATAATATTGAAACCCAATTTTAAAATCAAACCTATCTGTTATTTTCATTATTGCTCCAGCACCAACAGGAAAAGCCCAAGCTCTTTCTTGATATTTGCCAAATCCATCTTTATTTCGCTCCCTAATATCAGTTTCATAAATATAATCTCGATTAAGATTAACTGCTAAAGAAGCTGTAGGGGCACTCTCATCAATATTTTTTATAGAACCATCGCTCCAATAATAATATTGATTACCATTTTTATCATACAAATCTGTTTTAGATAAAAACTCAAATGAATTGACTCCTGCAGAAATCCACGGACGGATTCGATACTTATCTGGAATAAAGTTTCCGAAATCATATAATAAACTTAAACCACCTGCTCTAATTTCTGATTGAAAGTTTTCTTGTCTTCCGTTAATCCACTCATTAGCGCCAAGCTTACCAAATAAAATATTAAAATTTAATTGTAGGGGTTTAAATAAACGTTGAGAAATATTTAAATCGTATCCAATTCTTGCTGTCCAAGGAGCTTGGTAATGTTTAGCATACAAATCTCCATTAAATGACAACATACCCACACCTAATGAAATTTTCGGTTTAAATACATCGCCTAAGGCTGGAGGATCTTGACTAATTATTTTTTGAGACTTAACAGAAGCGGTATCTTTTGAATTTGACAATACTGCAGAAGAATCTTTTTGTGCTTTAACAAAAGAACAAATAAAAATAAAGAATATAAAAAGTACTTTTTTAAGCATTTATTGTGGCTTCTATACAAAAATATAAAAAATGGTTTATTCAAACCATTTTTGACTAGTAATCATTAATGCCTCATGAACCGTAATTCTTTTAGAGCCATTATATGCAACTACAAACGCACTATTACATCCTTTTTGTTTTACTTCTTCTCTGTGAGAACGAGCTTGCTTGTACTCATTAAATTTACCTACCATAAATTTACTATACCCTTCGGCCATTTCACTACTTATTGTTTCAGAAATATTAAACTTTTTAGCTAAAACATCTGATTGAATAGCATTTCTGAAAGCACCTATCTGAACATTGTAAACAACATTACCTTCTTTTTTAGCCACAATTTCTTTTACCTCTGTTTTCGCAGGTTCTGTAGTGGTGGTTTCTGTTTTCACTGGTTCATTAGTAACTACTTGAGTAGTATTTGTTTCTGCAACAACTGTTTGTGTTTGAACTGGTGTTTCTGTTTTTACAACGTCACCTGATTTAGAACCTAAGACATCTACTCCTAATTTAATTTTTTTACTTTGATCATTTTCTAAATAAGAAAACTCTCCATTATCTAATTTTGTTTCCGAAACAGATGCATCCGTTTTTTCAAGAATGTAAGACACAATTAATTCATTATCTGCTGGTAACGAAACCCATACAAATTTTAATTTGCCATCAGACACAGAAAAAGAACTTCCGTTTGTTTTATCTCCTTTGGCACTATATCCTGCGGGAACAACTTCTTGAAATTTAGCAAATCCTTTAATATCGCCTTTCCTAATTCTTACTTCAACATTGTATAGATTAGCAGAAGCTCCGTTGGTAATAGTTCGCGAACTCATAATAATTGAGTTAGGTTCACCATGGTTATCAAAAGATGCAGCAACAGTGGGTGTATTTGTAGATTCTGAAGTTGATGTAGTTGAAGTTGTTGATGTTTCTGTTGGATTAGTAGCAGCCACAACTGATGTTTCTGCAGGAGCATCACCAATCACGATTTCTGCAGGAGTCATTTCTACTACTTCTTTGTTATTATTATTTACAAAAGAAAACTTAGAAGCAATAACTTTTGTTCCTGCAGCCGAAGCATCTGCACTTATTGTAAATTTAACTGTAAACTCAGACTCACTAGGCATTGCTGTCCAAATAACCTTAGCAATATTACTAGCAAACGAGAAATTCCCAGACTTACTATCTAGTTCCTTAACTGTAAAGCCTTGAGGCACTTCCAGTTGAAGCTTTGCAAAACCACCTATATTTCCTTTATTAATTTTTATTTCGGTAACAAATTCTGTTGCGATTTTAGCAGTTTTAGGAAAATTTCCTGTAACAGTTACAGGTGTATCGCCAAAGAAAAAGCTAAATAAAAATACTGATACCGTGTTTAAAAAAATAATTAGTGGTTTTATCATATGCTTGCTTTACTGCTCAAAGAAATAGTCGATGAGCTTGTTTATCTTTTCAACATTGAATGAATTCAATCCTTCAAAGAATCCATCAATTGTTTTTGTAATTTCTGCAGCTGAAATAACACCATCCTTGTTATAATCTGCTTCTACAAATTCAGCAGGTATAGTAGATGTTTTTCCAGATTTTTGTTGATTTTCTTTTGTTTTAGTTTCAATTTCTTTTAAATATGATAAGCTAGGAGCATTATTAAACCCTTCACTTCTTTCAACCGCTAAACTATCCCAAGCTAATTGACGTTTTGCTAATTCTTCTTCGTTAATAGTTACGCCATATCCATCAACTTTTGCACCTTTTTTAGTCCCTAATTCCTTATCCATGTAATCAAACACACCATCTTCATCTTTATCATCAGGGCAACCTTTTCCATCAACTTTAACTCCTTTAGGCGTACCTAAACATCTATCATCTAAATCTTTAACTCCATCACCATCTGTATCTGAATTATCAACGGCATTAAAATCTACATTACTATAAGCATCTTTTGGTTTTTTACCAAAATGAACATTAATACCAACATTTGCTGATGCCCAGCTATCATTACCACCACTCTTATGATTATCAATATAATCTGTCATACAAAGATTATAGGCAACACCAACTCTTAAACTTGTACGGAAACCCATTTGGAATTTTGCACCTATACCAACTGGAATGTAAAAAGTATTTCTAGCATAATTTACAGTAGAATCTTTTAGTTGAGTTTCATATTTGTAATCTCTTTTGATAACCACAGAAATTGGTTCGTTAGCAGAAGATTCAGATAAATTACGAATAGAGCCATCGCTCCAATAGTTATATAAAGTTGTGTTTTTATCTCTTAAATCACCATATGGATCAAACATTAAATAACCAAATCCAGCATGAATATACGGAGCTACATTTTTCTCTTTTTCACCTAACTTATCAAAAAATGCATACAAATTAAGACCACCGCCCATGATAGTAGACTGAAAATTTAAATGAGAAGTTTTATCATTATCCGTTCCAGCTAACTTACCGTATATTCATCAATTCCTATTCCTAAAACTTTCCCAATTCTGTATTCAATTCCTAGGTTATAACCTAAACGCATGTCGCTGAAAAAGTTAGCATTCCCTTTTTGCCCAACGTCTCCTAAAAATTTTAGGCCTCCTGCTTGAGCAGTTACTGATAATTGGGCATAGGTAGAGTTTAAAACAACTAAACAAATCGCTAATAAAGATAGTTTTGTAGAAATTCTATTCATAAATATATCGTTTAATAATCGATTAAATTAGTTGTTTTCTCGATAAAAACAAAACTAAATGAAAAAAAACGTCAATATTTAGGCTTTAAATTCTAATTGTAAACAGTAATATGTTAGTTAAGTAGCATTTATCCATTAAAAATGCGATTTTTTGAGATTTTAAGGCCTTTTTTTAATTTAATCGCAGAAATGATATTTGGCACATCAGTTTGAGGCTTATCCAATATACTGGCAATTGCTAATATTTCAAATTGGACAAATAATCCATACCAAAATGAACAAGAAAAACTAAATTCTGCTTTTGAGGATGATATTAAACTGATAAAAAACCATAACAGAAGTAATGCCCAGAATTTTGAAAAAATAGTATGATAAGAAATTCGTTCTTGAAATTTTAATAAACCCAAAACAATGATTCCAATTTCTGAAAAAACTAAAATTCCAATTTGTAAAAAATGTTTTTGTAGAAACTCTGTATAATTAATGCAAATGTAAAACAAACAACTAAACCAAAAAACGGTATCAATCTTTGTATCTAATTGACACTTTTCAATAGTAGAAATTTTTAAATAGCGGGCAATGATACCATCAAAAATATCACTTACTATTGCATATATACTAAATGATATCATAACAACTGGTTGAATTTTAATGAATGAAAATATTATTATTAAAACCGACACTAGTAGTCGAGAGTATAATAGACTGAATACAATAATTTTTTTAGTAATCATAATTATTAGCACTTATTTAATTTTTCCAAGTAAAAAATTAATTCTTATACCATAATCTGGATATTTGTGAAGGTTGGCGTATAAATCTATACTCATTCCAACTACAGGCTTTGTTAGAATAAAAGATACTTCAAGTGGAAATCCTATATAGTTAAAATTTTCATTTTCATACCTAGGTTCAGGAGTGGTAGTCCATAAAAAACTTTGGTACACCGTATATAAATATTTACCTCTATACGAGAGGTTTCCATAGCCAATGCCAACATATGGAACAACTAAAAAGCAATTAGTTTTGAAGTGATTAATTCCGTATAAAACAGATAGATTAGAAATTTTGGTTAGATGATTGGGGCTAATTTCAGAAGAAGGAAAAATATCATTTGGAGAAATCGATACATACCCATTTATCTTTAAAAAGTGCTTTTGATTAATTGAACTATTTATTCCCATTTGAGCTCCTGCTAGATAATCCGAATTCACGGGTGTAGACACATGTAAACCTACGTTTGTCCAAAAGTTATATTTTCTATCTTTTACATTATTTTCTGTTTGCCCAATAAGATTATTAATCAGGAAGCAAAAAAACAGTAATGAGTTTAAACAATTTGATTTCATAATATTATTTTAAGCAGCTTTTAATGCCGTTACTTCTTGAAACATGTTAGCCACTACTTCTTTAGCATTTTTTCCTTTGCAGTATTGTAAGTCTCCAAACACCACTTTACAATTAAATGGAATTGGCATGACAGAATCCTTAGGTAAAACTTTTCCTGTATTTTCAATATATGTTGGAATATAAGCTAGATGAGGAAATTTTAAAAGTATGTGTCCTATTCCTGTTTTAAATTCTTGCATCTCATTTGCTTTACCTCTTGACCCTTCTGGATATATAATTAAGGATTGTCCGCGTTTTAAAGCTTTCAACATGATGCGAAAAGGATCTTGACTTTTGTTTTTCAAGGAGCAACAACGAGGAATTAAAAGTGCATTTGTAAAAGCTTTTGTCAAAAATGATTTCAAACGACTACTACCAAAATAATCGCCAGCCGCAACGGGTTTTATTTTTACAATTTTATGTTTTGGCATTGCACTCATTAAAGCTAATGTATCAATATGACTATTGTGATTAGCAATAATAATAAACTGATTTGCCTGTGTTAAAACCTCTGAATGTTTATAAACGATACCTGTAAGAGGTTTTAAAATAAAAGGAACAATGCCTTTATAAATAATATTTAAAAATAATTGTCTCATACTTTATGAATTTTATTTTGTGAAATAATACATTAAATGGAAAAATACGGGAGCTGCAACAACTAAAGAATCTATTCTATCTAAAACACCACCATGTCCAGGGATAGCAGTTGATGTATCTTTTAGATGTAAATCTCTTTTTACAGAACTTATAATAACGTCTCCTATAAATCCAGCATTAGCGGTAAAAAAACTGATTAGCATAATTTGCGTAAATGAACAAGGCGTTAGGAATCGTAAACCTACTCCTAAGATAGTTGTACTTAATACTCCTCCCAAGAAGCCTTCCCATGTTTTATTAGGACTTATTTTAGGAAGTATTTTGTACTTACCAAATAATTTACCCCATACAAATTGGAATACATCATTCATCTCTACAAGAAATACTAGAAAAAATAACAAACCTCTTCCTTCGGGCAATGATAATAATAATCCAAGATGACTAAGCCCGAATAATGCAATCATTAATGTTGTAGGAATAACAGCCATAGATTGAATGATTCCTTCTGTTTGGCCAACCAATACTAATCTAAAAGGTAATACAACAAACATAAAAACAGGAATAAATACCAAACTTGCAATCATATAGCCTTTGTAGGTGAAAAAATACTGAATAGGTATTGCTAGATAACATAACAACATAGCTGCTCTATCTTCTTGACGCAATTTTAAAATAGTAAACAACTCACGAAGTGCAACAAAAGATAATAGTGCAAACGCTATGTAAGATATTTTTGAACTAAAAATGGTAGCTACTAAAAATATAGAAGACATTATCCACCAAGATTTACATCTAGTTTTTAGTTCAGTTAAATTAGCTTGTGGGTTTATTTTTCCCCATACAAAAAACAACAAACTTGCAAAGGATAATACTGAATACAAAATCAGTATAAACAATAAAACATTAGAATCGATTTGATTAAATAAATTATTCATAACAAAATTATAAAGCGTTAAACAATCTTTTATAAGTGCTAATCAGTAACAATGCGATTACCAAAAACAACAACGCATTAAATACAACTACTATTGAAGGGAAAATGAAAAAGAATACACACCACAATCCAACAAATAAAGCCCTATCACTTTTCCCCATTGGACCATCATAACGGCGTGTTCCAGATATCAGCTTAGCTAATACGCCAGCAAATTCATTAATAATTGATAAAACAATAAAGAGAAATACTAACGTGTTATTTGCATAAGAAAAAGAAAATAATGCACTGAAAATAACTGTATCAGAAAAAACATCGCCTAACTCGTTTAATAGTTCTCCTAATTTACTTTGTTGATTAAACGTTCTAGCCATCATTCCATCTAGTGCATTTAGAGCCATTCTAAGCACTAATCCAAACGCCACAAACAATAAACAAACTGGATGATTTGATGATATAAATAATAACAAACCTAAAATTATTGACAAGCCTATTGCTGCTATCGTTATTTTATTAGCTTTAATATTCAGTCTATTTAATTGTTGTAAAGCCGGTAACAACAATTGCTGAAATTTTGGTTTAAGTTGATATGTTGAGATCATTGTTTTATTTTTTAATTGAAATAAATAATAGGAACAAAAAGAAATAGTAAAAGATGATTTGTTTTTTCATATTGTGGGTTATTGAATCATATCAAAAAAACATGCTGTTCCTTTACCTGATGATTCCAAACCATATAGATATTTGATATTATGAATCACATTTTTAGTTATAATTACAGTAGCTATTATTAAAACAGCTACTATAAGCGCATACATTGCTTTTTTAATTTGTATTGTTTTCATTGTGTTAATTTTATGGGTCAAAATTAGATGGAAGACAAAGGCTAATGAAACGGCTTTATAGCCCAACTCGTTACTTTATTGCAGAAAATCCAAAATGAGTAGGTAATGATGCTGTGGCATTATTGGTTTTTTGCAGTAAATAATATCGTTTTTTTATTTATTTGCATTTTTTGCAAATATTCAGTACATTTATTAGTATTAAATACAAGAAATGGCAAGTAGTAAACAAACCGTAAAGTCTTCGTTTGAAATGCAAGAAGTGTTTATTAAACATTTAAAGCAAGTAGTTCCTACAAATGTTTCTTTAGTAGATGATATCGCAGACTTATTAAAAATAAGTAATGATAGTGCATACAGACGCTTAAGAAACGAAACAGAATTAAGTTTAGATGAAACTTATAAAATATGTAAGCATTATAAAATTTCCGTAGATTCTATATTTTCAAATAAAGGAGATTCGGTAACGTGTAACTACATTAAGCTCACAGATTCGGCTGAAAATTTTGAAAGTTATTTAAATAGCTTATTAACTCAATTAACACGTTTACAAAAAGCAGAAGATGCTAAAATTATTTATGCAGCTGAAGAAATACCAATTTTTCACTCTTTTTTTTCAAAAGAATTGGCAGCCTTTAAGTTATTTTATTGGCAGCGTTCTGTTTTAAATGTCCCAGAATACCAAGCTAAAAAATTTGATTGGGATGCTATTCCCGAAAAACAACTTCAGTTAGCTGATAATATTCATAAAACATATTTACAAGTTTCCAGTTCAGAAATTTGGACAGATGACACCATAAATACAACCATTAAACAAATTGAATATTATTTTGAATCTGGCGCTTTTAAAGAGAAAGAAGATGCTATAACGGTTTTGCAAGAACTTAAAAAAATGATGCAAGCCATAAATCATTATGCTGAAATTGAAAGTAAAAATGATACAAAACAATCAAACGGTACAGTATTTAGTTTATACAATAGCGATTTAGTAATTGGCACCAATTGTATTCATATCAATGTGCAAGGAGCTGTGTATTCTTATATTTCATTTAATACATTAAATTCACTAACCACAGGAAACCAGCAATTTTGCGAAGAGATAGAACATTGGACAAAAAACCTTATCAAGAAATCCACATTAATTAGCGGCATTGCAGAAAAACAACGTTTTCAGTTTTTTAGTAAAGCTTACAAAGCAATAGATGCTTGTGTTGAACGTATAAAAAGTTACTAGATGAATCACTCACAATACAATATTATAATTGTTGCCGGCGGAACAGGATCTCGCATGCAATCAACAATACCAAAACAATTTATTGAAATTAAAGGCAAACCAATTTTAATTCATACCATCGAAAAATTTCTTGAATTTGATGAATATATCAATGTTATTGTTTGCGTTCATAAAGACTTTATTACCGATGCTAATTTTATGTTAGCCGAATACTTCAGTGATAAAAACATTCAAATTGTTGTGGGGGGCGAAACCAGATTTCATTCTGTAAAAAATGGATTAAATTGTATAACAAACAAAAATGATATTGTTGGTATTCATGATGCAGCAAGGCCTTTTGTTAGCGTAGAAACTATTAAACGATGTTTTGAAACAGCTGCCATAAAAGGGAATGCTATTCCTATAGCACCAGTAAATGAAAGCATGAGAATGGTAACTAATGGAATTAACAAAGCGGTAAGCCGAGACGATTATAAAATTGTGCAAACACCACAATGTTTTATTGTATCAAAAATCAAAGAGGCTTTTGAGCAAGATTATTCTCCATTTTTTACAGATGATGCCACTGTGCTTGAAGGTTTAGATGAGACGATTTACTTAGTAGATGGCAATCCTGAAAATATTAAAATTACTAATCCTTACGATTTAAAATTTGCTGAATTATACTTATGATGACTACTGAAGATATTGCAGATGCCCTAGAAATTACAGGTAAACTAATGGAACTCCATGATGAGAATCCATTTAAAAT
>JBBIUW010000069.1:0-9846 GCA_037440045.1 Sphingobacteriaceae bacterium | reverse complement strand
CAGCAATTAATTCAGCAGCTTTTAAAAAGATAGATGCACGGTGCTCCCAAGCTAAATTTGCCCATTGCTCTTTTGCAGCTAATGCAGCGTTGATAGCTTGTTCAACGTGTGTTTTGTCGCTTTTATGAAAATATCCTAACGTGTGTTTATGATCGTGTGGAGGTGCTAAACGAGATTTGTTTTCGCTGCGTACTTCTTTTCCTCCAATGTACATAGGAATATCAATTTCTTTGCTGCGTAATTCTTTAAGCATAGCTTGTAATTCTTTACGCTCAGCACTTCCTGCTGCATAGCTTTTTATAGTTTCGTTTACCGCTGTTGGTACTTTATAAATTCCTTTAGGCATAATGTTAATTTTTAGATGAGCGAAATTAGCCTTTTTTTTAGATATGAGATGTGATATAGGTAACAAAAGATGATAGTTTTTATGCTTTTTTTGGGTTTTTAATCTCATATATTATACCCACAATCTCACATCTTTTGCTTAACTTCGCCGCCTAATTTTTTAAGAGATGATTACTGTTTCTAATGTGAGTTTGCAATATGGCAAACGTGTTTTATTTGACGAGGTAAATGTAAAATTTACCCCAGGTAACTGTTATGGTTTAATAGGGGCAAATGGCGCTGGTAAGTCTACCTTTATGAAAATTTTATCTGGAGAGATTGATCCTACTAAAGGTCAGGTAAGCATATTGCCAGGTTTACGCATGAGTGTGTTAAAACAAAATCACTTTGAGTTTGATGAATTTTCAGTTTTAGATACAGTATTGATGGGTAACAAACGTTTGTATACCATCATCAAAGAAAAAGAAGCAATTTATGCTAAAGAAGATTTTACAGAAGCAGATGGAAATAAGGCTGCTGAATTAGAAGCTGAGTTTGGAGAAATGAACGGTTGGGATGCCGAGAGCGATGCATCAAGTTTGTTAACTAACCTTGGCATTCCGGTTGAAGCACATTATAAATTAATGAAAGATATGACAGGGAAGGATAAGGTAAAAATCTTATTATGTCAGGCTTTATTTGGCAATCCAGATATCTTATTATTAGATGAGCCAACCAACGATCTAGATGTTGAGACTATTTCTTGGTTAGAAAATTTCTTAGCTGATTTTCAAAATACGGTAATTGTAATTAGTCACGATCGTCACTTTTTAGATGCGGTTTGTACTCATACTTGTGATATTGATTATAGTAAATTAAAAACATATACTGGTAACTATAGTTTCTGGTATCAAATGAGTCAGTTAGCATTAAAACAAAAATCTGATCAAAATAAAAAGATTGAAGATAAACGAGCAGAATTACAAGAGTTCGTTCGCCGATTCAGTGCTAATGCAAGTAAATCAAGTCAGGCAACATCTCGTAAAAAATTATTAGATAAATTGGTAGTTGACGAAATTCCTCCAAGTACACGTCGTTATCCAGGCATCATTATCAAACAAGAACGTGAAGCAGGAGATCAGATATTACATATCGAAAATTTGCAAGCTTCAAATGCTGATGGTATTTTATTTAAAGATTTAAATATTAATGTTAATAAAGGAGATAAAATCGCTTTCATTGCTAAAAACCATTTAGCAATTACGGCATTGTTTGATATCATTAACGAAGAAGCAAAAGCGGATAAAGGAGAGTATAAATTTGGAACAACAATTCATAAAGCTTATTTACCAAACGATAACTCTAAATATTTTAAAAGCGATTATAATTTGATGGATTGGTTACGTCAATTCTCAACTGATAAAGATGAAAGTTTTGTGCGTGGGTTCTTAGGTAAAATGTTATTCAGTGGTGAAGAGGTTTTAAAGAAATGTAACGTATTGTCGGGAGGAGAAAAAGTACGTTGTATGACTAGTCGATTAATGTTGTTTAATCCTAATTTTATAGTTTTAGATGAACCAACCAATCACTTGGATTTGGAAAGTATTATTGCCTACAACGATGCTTTAAAGGATTACACAGGAACAATTCTTTTCACAAGTCATGATCATGAGTTAATGCAAACAGTTGCAAATCGTATCATAGAATTAACACCAAATGGTTTCATTGATAAAAAAATGACTTACGATGAATACTTAGAGAGCCCTCAGGTAAAAGAACAACGCATGAAGTTGTATGGTTCTTTAGCATAATGTGTTTGTGATTTAAATTACGGTATAGAATAAAAAAGCCTTATCATTTTTATTGATAAGGCTTTTTTAATATTCTTTAAGAACCTGATAATTAAATTACTTAGTTATTTTCTGTAACTTTCCACTCATAATTTGGTTATAGAGCAATGCGAAACCCTTTTCTTATACTTTTTATTTTATTATTGAGTCAATGTAGCATTGCACAATTGTCGGAAACAGACATGAAGTATTATGCTGATTTAGAAGATTCTTTACAGCATATTTCTCAAAGAGTTTTTTTTAGTAAAAAAGAGTCTAATCGATTTGAAGCCAATAAACAATTGATTGCATTATGGAATGTGACTTTAAAAGACGAAAAATCGATGCAATATCCTTTTGATAGTTTAAAAAAAGATATTTCGATATTGATGGCACCTGATAAAAAATTTAGAATTATCACCTGGAATATTTACAAAGAAGATCAAACTCATGCGTACTTTGGATTTATTCAGGTTAATAATTCTAAAACAACAAAAAAAGGATTATTTAAAAAAGAAACTATTGCTCAATATGAAGTTTACCCTTTAGCAGATAAATCAGCTAGTATAAAAACTCCCGAAAATTATGTTTCTGACCCTAGTAAGTGGTTTGGGATGTTGTATGTTGATTGTATTAAATCAGACGAAGAATTTTATACTTTAATTGCTTGGGATGGCAATGATAAATTAACTCAAAGAAAATTTATTGATATATTATATTTTAAACCAGATGGCACTCCTATGTTTGGTAAAGATGTATTTAAGTTTCCAGGTAAGTTTGCTAAGCGAATTATGTTTGAATATGCTAGCGAGGTAGCTATGTCTCTAAAATATAACTCAAGTAGAAAACAAATTATCTTTAGTCATTTAGCTCCAAACACACCCGATCCAACTTTAGAAGGCCAGTATCAATATTATGGGCCAGATGGTAGTTTTGATGCTCTGGAAATGAAAAAAGGCAAATGGGTGTATGAACCAGCTATTGATATTAGAAAAGATAAAGACAAAACCGATAACGTTAAAAAGCCTGAGCCAAACAAGCAAACTCCAGTTTATAAACCTAAGTAAGTTAGAAAGTTAAAATGATTAAAAGAGTTGTAGGCTTGTAAAATAGTTAAATTGGTGTTTTAACTTACAGAACTTTCAAAATTTGATTACATGAACAAAATTCTTCTTTCTTATCTATTATTATTTTCTATTTCTTTTTTCGCTCAAGAAGAGGAAGAAGGTGCTTCTAAATTTTGCGTTGAAATAGACAATAAAAAAGCCTTAAAGCTTTATGAAAAAGCTATTGATAAAAAGAAATATAAAAAGCCAGAACGTTTAGGTTTTTTAAGAGAGTGTTTGGCCGAAGAACCAGATTTTGCAGAAGCTAATTTGGCTATGGCTCGAGAAATTGTGGTACATAGTAAATTAGAAAACAAATCATTTGCAGCAGCAGTTCCTTACTTCTATAAAGCTATTGCGTCTTGTCCTCAAATTCATTCAGAACCATACTATTATATTGGATTTAATTATTATGAAGAAGTAAAAAATGATTCTGCAATTAAGTACTTGCAATTGTTTTTGAAATTTAAAGACGAGGATGATAAGAAGTTTGGGAAAGAGTACGAAGGGCAAATTTATCAAGCTAAAGAGATGATAAAGTATGCTAAAAAAGAGAGTGAACTTAAAAAGAAAATAGTTCCTTTTGATCCTAAAGTGGTTACAGGGGTTTCAACAAAAACTGACGAGTATCTGGCATATATATCTCCTGATGATAAGTTGTGCTTTTTTACACGTAAAGTTCCTTTAAGATCAATGAATACGGTAAAAGCTTTGGATGGAGAGAAAGAAGTTTTTATGTTGGCCACTCGAGATAAAACAGGAGTGTTTAATGTTGGAGAACCAATGTCGCCACCATTTAATACAACAGATGATAACCAAGGAGGATGTACAATTTCTATTGACAACAAAGTATTGTATTTTGCAATGAGTCGTCAAGAGGGTGGGGCACAACCTAACTGTGATATTTATATGAGTACTAGCGATGGAGATTCTTGGAGTGATATTGTGAAAATGGGTGCTAATGTCAATCATCCTATTTATTGGGATTCTCAACCAACGCTAAGCGCAGATGGAAATGCATTGTATTTTGCAAGCGACAGACCAGGTGGTTATGGTGGAATTGATTTATATGTTACTCGAAAAGATCCAAAAACAGGAGTATGGGGTGTTCCAAAAAATTTAGGACCAAAAATTAATACACCGGGGAACGAAAAAACACCTTTCATTCACTCTGATAGCGAAACCTTATATTTTAGCAGCGATGGCTTATTTGGCTTTGGAGGAATGGATATTTTTTATGTGAGAAAAAATGAAAAAGGAGAATGGACGGAGCCCGAAAATATAGGATATCCAATTAATACAGAATCTGATGATGTTGGTTTTTTTGTAAGTACGGATAGTAAAACTGGGTATTTCTTTTCATACGACGAAGGTAAAATGAGAGGAAAAGGAGTAGGACGTTATGATTTGTATTCTTTTGAATTATATAAAGAAGCTCGACCACAAGAAACAACCTTTTTGAGTGGAGAGATGAAAGATAAAACGGGTAACAAAGTTGAAGGAGCTAAAGTAGAAATTACAAATACGGTTACTAAAGAAAAAACATTAGCAGTTGTAGATTCTACAAAGGGGACATTTATGGTTGCCGTTAATTTAAAAAAGAAAGATGATTTATTGATTACAGTAAAGAAGGATGATTTTGCGTTTTCTTCTAAAGTGGTAAGTGTAAAAGATGCTAGCTTTGAAAACAAACCAAAACCTGTTGCAATTGAAGTGAATGAAGCTAAAGAAGGAAGCTCATTTGTGATTAATAATTTATATTACAATACCAATTCAGCAGATTTAAAGAAGGAATCTTATATCGTTCTTGAATCTTTTGCTGAATATTTAAATGAAAACCCTACAATTAAAATTGAAATACAAGGTCATACAGATAATGTAGGTGCTGCAAAAGCCAATGAGGCCTTGTCTGCCAATCGTGCATATACTGTAAAAGCATTTTTAGAAGAAAAAGGAGTGGATGGAAAACGTATTTGGGCAAAAGGTTATGGACCAAATAAACCTATTGCCGATAACACTTCAGAGGATGGTAGAGCAAAAAACAGAAGAACTGAATTCTTAATTATTAGTAAATAAGTTATCTTTATATTTAAAATAAAAAAATATGAAAAAAATCATTTTTGTTCTTTGTATTTTGTCGTCAGTGAGTTTACTTGCTCAAAAAAGTTTTGAGAAAAAAACGAATGTTATTGGCTTTGGTGCCGACTTAGGGATTTATAACTATACATCAACGATAAAATCATATTCTGTTTCTAATACCGACAAGGCAGCTAATAAAATGTTAAGCTTGCAATATGAAAGAGGTATTTTAAACTGGTTAGGTGTAGGTGCAAAAGTTTTAATTTCAGATTATTTTACAGAAACCGATTCTATTACTCATGAAAAACCTTCTGTTCAGGCATTGGATGCTACTATTTTAGTAAATGCTCATTTTGTTAGAGTAAAGTATGTTGACATGTTTGCTGGATTTAATATTGGTTATTCAACCTTAAATTGGGAAGCTCGTGATCAATTCATCTCTAAGGCACAAGGTGGTGGTTTAGTTTACGACTTGCATTTGCAACCACGCTTTTATTTTGGAAAACATATTGGAATGTCTGTTAATCTTGGCTATGTAAATTACAATTACCAAGGACTAGATTTTACTAATATCGTAACCAATCTTCCAGGTGTTCTTGATTTAAAAGGAGGGGGAGTTAATTTTGGTATTGGTTTGCAAGGTAAGTTTTAATTTTTTTTGATATTATCCCTAATTTCATTATATTCGTTTATAAGAAATTAGGGATTCATTGAAAGATAAAAAAGTAATATCAGTCAAAGATTTTGGGCATACAAAAATTTACATTAGAAATGATTCTATTGTAGAAATTCGTTGTTCTGATAATTTCACCTACGAAAAAGAACACATTGCTCAAAATATTGAGTATCTAAAATCTATTGGTACCGACTTGTTAGTATTGAATTGTGTTGCACCATATACGCACATTTCTGCAGATGCCAGAACTTTTTTAGCCGAAGGTCCTCACGTAGGATTTGTTAAAGCAGAGGCTTTTTGGATTCAGTCGTTAGCTCAAAAAATATTAGCCTCGTTTTATACTAAAATAGATAAGCCTAAAGTGCCTGTTAAGTTTTTATTGGATAAAAAAGAGTCTGAAAACTGGTTATTAAGTTACCTTAAAACACATTAAACCAATTTGGTTAATTCGTTCCAAACAGTGTCATCAGTTCTTGGTTTACAAGTTACGCTGATGGGAGTTTGCTTAATAGGATGTATGAATTCAGTTTTGTAAGAATGTAAATGAATAAAAGGTGTTTGGTTAGATCTATCAAAGCCATATTTTAAATCTCCTTTTATTGGACAGCCAATAGCAGATAACTGGGCTCTGATTTGATGATGACGTCCAGTGTATAGATTGATTTCTAATAAATGATAATTTGATATAGACGCAATTAATGTATATGAAAGTTCGGCTTTTAGTGCTCCTGGTCTTTCAGATGGAAAAGCTTTAGAGGTGTTTGTTTTTTCGTTTTTAATTAAATAATGCGTCAGTCTGTCCGAAATTTTTGGTGGCTTGTTTTTTACAACGGCCCAATAGGTTTTTTGAATGGTCTTATCTCTAAATAATTCATTCATTCGAGAAAGAGCCTTGCTTGTTTTGGCGAATATCACAATTCCTGATACAGGTCTATCCAAACGATGGCAAACTCCACAAAATACATTACCAGGTTTGTTATCACGTTGCTTGATGAAGTTTTTTACTTTTTCTGATAAAGGAATATCCCCAGTTTTGTCGCCTTGCACAATTTCAGATGCTTTTTTATTGACGATGATGAGATGATTATCTTCATAGATGATTTGAGCTGCGTCAATAATTTCGGAAGGAGAAAACATAAGTACTATTTGAAAATTAATTTAAATTCTAAACGACGATTAACAGCATGTTCATCATCACTACAAACTACATTGTTGCCGCAATTGTTTAGCAATTTTGTTTCGCCATATCCTTTCGAAGAAATTCGACTGGCATTAATACCTTTGCTCACAATGTAATTTTTTGCAGAGTTAGCACGTTGTTCGCTTAACTTTAGATTGTATGCATCACTACCTTTACTGTCACTATGAGCGCTTAACTCAACGTTAAAGTTATTGTTACTTTGCATGGCTAAAATTACTTTATCTAACGTTTGTTTGGATTGTTCCTGCAAATCTGCTTTGTTAAATTCAAATAAAATGTTTTCGATGATTGTTTCGCTAGACTTTTGTTGATTTTTGTTTTTTTCATTTTCAATAATTGACAACCAAGGATCATCAACAAATATGTCGGTAATTCTGTTTTGCTCGGATACTAAAGGTTTGTAGTTAAATTTTTGACCTTTTACTAAAGAAACAATTTTAATAAGATTCTCTTCACTATCATAAACTAAAATATTATTAAATGATTCTAAAATGTTTTTTTCATTATCTGCTGTTAAAAGTATTTGCTTGGTATAAGGTAAATATTTAAACGAAAAGTCACCATCTTTATCTGTCATAGCAGAGTCTATTTTTTCATATTTATCATTTAATAATAAAACTTTTAAATCAGCAAGCGGGTTGTTTTTATTATTACCATATAAACGACCTTTCACATTCATTTTTAACTCAGAATCGTCAACTACGATGTCGTTAAAGGTGCTGTTGGATATTGAAATAAATTTATAAATGAATTTTTTACCTGAAACAGAATCTAAACGTTTAATAAATTTATCGTGTACACTATATAAATTCATTATATAATTAATTTCAGATTCAGCGCTATCATAAGCAATAATGTATTGTTGGCCAGGATTTATTTTTGAGAATAAGAAGTTGCCTAAAGCGTTTGTTTTTGTTTTTTGAATGACATTGTTTTTATCACCCATTAAATAAACCGTTTTATTGGCGCCCACTTTTTTATCAGTTCCATTAGAGGCAATTAGTTTTCCGGCTATATTATATTTAAAGTCTTTGTCAATTAATTTATCAATAGCATTAGCGTTATTTTTATTATTAAGGGTGTATGTTTGCTGATTAAGAGAATTAATAATACTTACATTTTCATTTAAACTATTTTGAACTTTTATCTTATCGTTGTTGGGATTATCACTGCTGCTTAATTCTAGAGTTAGTGATTCAGCTTGTGATTTGTCAATTTTTTGAAACACAAATACTCCATTGTTGGTTGTTTGTGAACTAGATATTACTTCTCCTTTTTTATTAAGTAATGTAACAGTTTTGTTTTTTAGTGGAGTTCCCTTATCGTTATCTAAACTCAGTTTTCCTGCTAATTGAACGTATTCTATCAATGTTTCTTTTGTGATAAAAGGTACAGTAGTGTCTTTTTTAGCAATATCTTCTTTTTTATAAATATCCCTAATAAATTTATTCATATAAACAGTATCATCCACAAAACGAGATTTGCCATCAAACACAATCTGATGGATATGCTTTGCGAAATGAGCTGTATCAATAACTTTAGGGTCTTTTACAAAAAATGGAATATCTAAAGCGTATGTCATTCGATAATGGCGTTTGTTTTCAGGAACACCATCTGCAAACACTCTAATATACATTGTTTGACAAGATGGATTAATAAGATAAATATCATACACTTTCCCAAAGTCAAGCTTTGTTTTAAATCCATTTTCATTTTTAGTACTGGTTTCTGATATAACCGTATTTCCTGTTACCACCTTTATTTTGGTGTTAATTAACGGTACGCCATTTAAAAAGTTTTTACCTATAAATTGCAATTCTCCATCATACTCTTGTGCTTTTAAAGAATAGCAAACTAAAATCAGAAATAAAACGAAACTACTTTTTATAAAATTCATCATATAACTAGGTTTATTTTTTAGTTTTTTGAATGACATCTAATATTTCATTGCAACAGTTTTCAAGGGTCTCATCATTGTATACGTTTATAGTTAAAATTAAAACGGTAGTATTTACTTTCCCGTTAACCATATAGTATTTATCTAATGTTTTTTTTAATCGGCTTAAATAACCTTGTTTTAAACTTCGTTCAATTTCTCTACCTCGTTTATGAATGTTTTTAATTAATAAATCAGTGGTAGTATCTAAATATACCACTAAATCGGGCGTAGGGAGTGTTTTGCGTAAAGGCTTGAAATGCTTTTTGAAAAAAGAAAAATCATCTGAGGATAAATTGGCTTTAGCAAAGCACAAGCATTTATCGAAATGAAAATCACTAACGGTAGTTGTTCCTTTTTTTATAGACTTAAAATAATTTGTTAATTGTTTTTGTCTGTCAATTAAAAACGAATACTCTGTAGGAAATGCAAATGTGGCATTATTTCCATAAAATAATGGTAATAATGTATTGTCTTCAAACTGTTCTGGTAAATAAGTAGCTTTTAGTTTTTTTGCTAAAGCTTTTGCTAATGTGCTTTTCCCTGAACCAATATTTCCTTCTATACAAATAAACATAACTAACTACAATTTTTTATACGACTTAACTTCTGATGAGTCTTCGCAATCTGATAATAAATTAAAGATAGTTTTATTTAATATAGGATGCAAATAGTTAGGTGCAATTTCATTTAGG
>JBBIUW010000068.1:0-9880 GCA_037440045.1 Sphingobacteriaceae bacterium | reverse complement strand
CTGGTTAAATCCTCAATTTGACAGAAGCATTAACATTGTAAAACCAGAGCAATATCAGTTTCAAACTTTAGCAACCAACATGCGAGGCTTTAAACAAAATATTCGTAATGGAAATAACTTTGTAGTTTGGAATAGTGAAATTCGTTGGCCAATATTTAAGTATTTAATTAATCGTCCACTTCGTTCTGATTTTATACAAAACTTTCAAATTATTGGATTTGGAGATTTAGGAATGGCATGGTATGATGTTAATCCTTACAGTGATGATAACGTGTTAAATAAAAATGTGTATGCAGGTAATCCAGTAACATTAACTATTTATCATCAAAAAGAACCAATTGTTGGAGGCTATGGTTTCGGTTTACGTTCTCGTTTATTAGGATATTTTATTCGTTTAGATTTTGCTTGGGGTGTAGATGATAAAAAGGTTCAAAAAGGAATGACTTACTTGTCTTTAACAACAGACTTTTAATCATGCAAAACAAAAAACCAATGACATTACAAATTCTTTTAGTTTTATTAGCCGTTGGTTTAGCAGCAGGCTTTTTAAGTGGCATGGTAGGAATAGGTGGCGGAATTATCATTGTCCCCGTTCTTGTTTATTTCTTGGGCTTTACGCAACATCAGGCACAAGGCACCACTTTGTTTATGTTTTTATTACCAATTGGTATTTTGGGAGTTATGAACTATCATAAGCAAGGCCATGTAGATTATAAAACAGCTTTAATTATTTGTTCAACGTTTGTGTTTGGTAGCTATTTTGGTAGTAAGCTTGCTATTTCCTTAGATCAAAAAATGGTGAAACAAATTTTTGGTGCCATCTTTATTTTGTTAGGTGCTAAGATGTTGTTTTGGAAGTAGAACACTATTTCCCTTTTCTTGTAGAAAATAATCTTCCAATTACCGATTTATTTCCTTCAACAAATACGCCGTGTTCGGAGCCTTTCACGTCCTCAATCGAATAAAAAGCATTCGGAGTATGTGTGTGTATCAACTCAAGAACTTCTGCTTTATTAGTACGCTTCACAATCGTAAAAATAAGTTTTACAGGCCCCATGGCTCCTTGTCCATCTACAATTGTTATACCTTGGTGTCTGATTTTTAAAGTCTCGGTTAATTGAGTAATATCTTCGTTGCTGATAATTCGGATAATTTGTGTGCCAATAGCCAAACGTTCTTCTATGTACATCCCTAAATAGGTTCCTGCACTAAATCCTGCTGCCCAAGCAATAAAGCAGGCAATGTTATCTAAATGACTAAATACTTGACGCATCGCTACCAGCCAAATTAATACTTCAAAAAAACCTAAAATTGGTACTACTTTCTTTAAGCCTTTTGAGATGAAAATATGACGCATCGTTGCCATAGTTACATCGCCCAACCTTGATAAAAAGATAAGTACAGGAAGTATAATCCAGCTAAAGTAATCGAATTCCATACTTTAAAAATAATTGTACTTTATGTCGGTTTCGTTCGTTATAAGATTAATTATTAATAATCTATTGTTTAAACAATGCTATTATTTGGCAAAAATTAACAGGTAATAAAGTAGAAATTTAGGCTATCGAAACGGCTCAAGAACATATAGAACTTAATCCCCAAGCACCAAAGAAAAAAAGTGTGTGGCGTTTTTTTAAGCGTTTATTTTTAACGCTTGTTATTTCTTTTATTTCTATTGTTGGGATTAGTGTAGCCTTAGTTTTTATTTACGAAGAAGAAGTTGTTAACTTAATTATTAAAGAACTAAATAAACATTTAAAAACTGAGGTAAGAATTGATCCTAAAAATATCGATTTAACTATTATTAAATCTTTTCCTGATTGTGCTTTAGAATTTAAAGAGCTTACGGCTATGGATGCCAAGGAGTTTAAAACAGACGATACGCTTTTATATGCTGGGCGTTTAGCTTTAGCATTTAACATCAAAGATTTGTTTAATAAAAATTATATCATCAATAAGATTGAACTTGAAAATGCGCGTTGTCATTTAAAAATCAATAAAAAAGGTCAGGCAAATTATTTTGTTTGGAAATCAGATAGCACATCTACGGGTAATGATAGTTTAAAATTTGCTCTTGAAAAAATTACATTAATAGCTGTTGATGTTACCTTAAAGGATAGTAAACATAAAATTAAATTAAACACATCTGTTAAAGAACTGAATTTTAAGGGGAAGTTTAACGAAGATAATTATACATTAATTTCGGACGGAAGCACGTTTGTTAATTTATTTCAAGTAGATAAAGTTAAATACCTGAATCATAAAAATGTAAAGTTTGATATCGAATTTGATGTTGCGGGCTCTACATACACTATTAAAAAATCTGAAACATCAGTAAATAATACACAACTCATCAGTCATGGTGCTTTTGTAATTAAAGATAGTTTGCAATCATTGGATGTGTTTTTTAATGGTAAAAATTTAGACATATCATCTACGTTGTCTTTATTACCCGAAAAGTTTCAAAACCAAATCCATAATTATGAGAGCGATGGGGAGTTTTACGCTTCGGGCGAATGTCATTATAAAAACGGACAACCATTTGTTTTAAATTCTGACTTTGGAATAAAGAAAGCAACAATTACCTATAAAGAAAAAAGTACAACACTCACTAATGTAAATTTATTAGGAAATATTGTTGTGAATGAAAACAGAAGTACATTAACACTTAAAAACATATCCGCCAATTTAAACAATAATACATTTACAGGAGATGTGGAAGTTAGCAATTTTAAAGATCCTTATTTGAAATTGAAACTGGCAGCTAATACTAAACTGGAAGAATTAATTTCATTTTATCCAATTGATACTTTAGAAAACTTAAGTGGTACCATTAATTTAAATGCAGAAATAGAAGGCTTAATTAGTGAGATGAAATCCAATGCCTACAGTCCAAGTATTAAGGCAAATGGCAATGCTGTTATTAATGATTTAAAAGCAACTTTCAAAAAAACAGATAAGCACATTAATATTCCTGAGGGAAAACTGGAATTAAATAACCGTCATTTAAACGTTTATAATTTAAAATTAATTAGAGGAAATTCAGATGTGATGTTGGTTGGTGAATTACCTAATTTTTTAGGTTACTTGTTCGATTCCAAAGAGCCACTAACTATACTAGCACAAGTAACAAGTGATAAAATAGAACTGGAAGATTTTTTATTTGGGACTGGTAAATCAAGCGAAACGGCTTCAGTGAATATCCCAGACAACTTAGATTTTAATGTATCTGTAGATGTGAAACATTTAACCTTTGCTAAGTTTGTGGCAGATAACATTAAAGGAAATATGTTATTGAAAAATCAAAAAATTGCTTTAAAAGAAGTGAGTTTAAATGCTACTGATGGTGATGTGAAGTTAAATGCTTTTGCCGACGCTAGTGGTGAGAATTTAAAAGTATCTGCCGATTGTGATTTAACGAGCTTAAATATTCAAAAACTATTTACTCAATTAAATAATTTCGGACAAACTACTATTCAAGATAATAACTTGAAAGGATTTGTAACCGCTAATATTGATTTTAGTGGAACGTGGGATAAGAAATTAAATGTTGATTTAAATAGTATTAATTTAACGAGTAGTATATTAATAGAGCGAGGAGAATTAATAGGCTTTAAACCTTTAGAAAGCTTAGCGAAGTATATTGATGTGAATGAGCTAAAACACATTAAATTTTCTACACTACAAAGTGCTGTAGATATTAAAAATAGAGTAATTACAATTCCTAGAACTTCCATTAAATCAAATGCTATTAATTTAGAATTATGGGGTAAACATACCTTTGAAAATCAAATTGATTACCATATACAATTGTTGCTAAGTGAAATTATTGCTAAACGTCCTAAAAAGAATAAGGAGTTTGATGAGGAGTTATCTTTGGTTGAAAATGATCCTGAAAACAGACGTTCTGTGTTTATATTAATGACTGGACCAATTGATAATCCAACTATTAAGTATGATAGAAAAGGTGCAAAAGAAAAAATCAAGGAAGATATCAAACAGGAAAAACAAAACTTAAAACAAATTTTAAAAGAAGAATTCGGTTTCTTTAAAAAAGATAGCATTAAGGTAAAAGAAACTGAGAAATCAAATCAAAAGTTTCAAATACAGGTAGGCGAAGAAAAGCCTAAAACAAACAAACCTCTTCAGCCAAAAAAGAAAGAAGAAGAGGATGATGATTTTTAATTCCCGTCACAAAATATGTTCATGGATTAGTGATGTCAGGCGAAGGTACAAAATGTCGAAGTAAATTATACGAAAATATGATGAAAATTTATGAAACGATACTTCGGTGTGATTTAATTTAAAAGCTCCATGAATTGGGTATTTTTAGCGTATATTACGCTAAAACCTGAGGCTAAAAGAGTCCCTAACCAGTGATTAGATAATGTTCCTATTATTATAAAGCTCCAGTTTTAGTATTTATTGAAGGCACCAATTATGAAATTTCTCTGCTCATGATTTTCGATATAAGTGCGAAAACCGATTCGAAACTTTTGCATCTAAAATTATAAACTATCGTATCAGTATCTTGGTAAGATGTAAAATATCGAAGTAATTTATACGAAAATAAGATAAAAATAATGGGGATTATAAACGGACTGAGCTGTTTAAAAAGAATTTATTTTACCTAATATACGTTAAAAGAAGGTTTAACAAATCCTTTTGTTATTGATAATCAACTAAATAATTTCATTTATAGTCACAGCAAGTTCATTTCTAAATTTTTCAATAAATATATAGGAAAATTCTTCAGTGAACTTTCCAGCATTTACTATTGTTTCAAAATAAAAACAATTTCTATATTCATATGCGTACACAAGTATATCATATCTGGAAACTTGTTGTGTTTTTTTGTAAATAGGAACAACGGTACTTTGTTCAAGGTCTGGATAAACTTCTACTAGGTTAAAAAAAACACCGCTAATAGGAAATCTATCTTTTTCAATATTTAAGCCAAGTGCTTTTGTAACATGATGATATTGGAATGAACTATGCTCAATTGATTTTTTTATATCCGATTTAATAGTTTCAATAAAATATGGAGAATATATTTCATCTACTTGTGGTCGAATGAGAATCATCCTTGGGAAAAAGCCTATCATTTCAATATTGGTTTCGTCTCTGCCTATAACAGGCACTCCTATTGTAATATCTATATCATTAACAAACTTGCTTATTACTCTATAGAATGTTGCTAATAAAATCGGTAGTGGGTTTATACTGCGCTGTTTACAAATCGTTTTATAATTTTCAAATATGTTACCATCTATTATAAAACAAAATTCACCTTTATAATTAAGTTCGTTTTTGTCTACAACAGGCAAGTATGTGGGATTTAAAGAAGTAAACTTATGAAGCCAGTATGTTTTGTCTACATCAAATTCTTTTGAGCTCAAATACAATTGTTCATTTTCAATTATAGGTTTTGTAGGGATAATTGAAAACTTTTTAATATGTGTTTTAGTTGTCAAGAATTGCTTCCATTCATTTTCTATAAGTCTAATGGACCAAGCATCAGAAATTAAATGATGAATAACTATAATTATTTTTTGATTAGCAAAATTTGTAATTTTGAATAAGGGAGGCGATGCAAATGAAAAACACAAAGAATATCCATTTTTAATTATTTCATCTTCTGTTGTATCCTTTTCAATAAATTTAATTTCAAATTTTAGTTGATTTGATGAAATAACTTTTTGAAAAAGCATTGATTTTTTAGTAAAAAAAGATGTACGTAAAATTTCGTATTTACTTATAAGGTACTTAAAAAAATCATCTACTTCCTCTTGCCTCATTGAAGATGGAATATCAAGTGAGTGAACTATATTATTTATCGACCCCTTATGACTTAGTATATTTGTTTCTATCCATCTCTCTTGGCATAAACTAATTGGGAAATATCCAGATGATGATATCTGTTTGGTCTCTCTAGACAATAAATTTTTAACTTTATAATTGAGTAAATCTGCTTGGCTATTTAGTTTACTATGAGAATAAGCCTCGGTTAATGAAAAATTTACTCGAAATAATTCCTTTATTTCATAAATTAAAGTCATAATTTTCATGCTATTACCACCTAATTCAAAAAAATCATCATTTTGATTTGCATACTTAACATCTAAAATTTTTTTCCAAATCTCGAATAATTTTTTTTCAGTCTTAGTAAATTTGCTTTTTGCTTTAGCAGGATTTAAATCCTTATAACTTAATGATGGTAATGCAGTGCGATCAAATTTTCCATTCGGGTTAAGGGGCAGTTCGTCAATCTTGATAAAATAAGAAGGGACAGATTGAATTGGTTGATCTTTGAAGCGTTCTCGTAATTGTTTTAAATCAAAATTATCATTAGACGGTACAATATAAGCAACCAACTTTTTTTGATTATTTATGTTTTTTATAATTACTACTGCTTGGTTAACAATATCAGTTTGTTGTCTTAAGAAACTTTCTATTTCATCTATTTCTATTCTAAAACCACTTATTTTAACTTGATTATCAATTCTACCAATAAATTCAATATTACCATCGGGTCTCCATCTCCCAAAATCACCAGTTTTATAAATTATAGAGTTTTTGACAAAAGGGTTTTCTAGAAATTTTTGGTTTGTTAAGTCTGGCTGCTGAAAATATCCCTTAGCTACACCTCTCCCTCCAACATATATTTCTCCTATTACTCCAATAGGTTGAGGGTTTAGAGAATCATTTAAAATATAAACATAACTATTAGGAATTGGCTTACCAATTGAAAGTTGACCATCTTCAGGTACATCTGGTATTTTATATACCGTAGAAAAAGTAGTGTTCTCAGTTGGACCATATCCATTATAAATTTCGAGTTGTGGGTAAGCTTTTTTTAGTTTATAAACATGTTCTTTAGAAACTATATCGCCACCAGTGATAAAATAACTAAGCCCTTCAAACAGAGTAATATCATCATCTACAACTTGTTGAAACCACGATGCCGTTAACCATAAAGTATTAACATTATTGTCATTTAATTGTTTTTTAAATATAGAATAATCGAATAGGTCGATTCTCTTAACAAGTATCAATTTTCCTCCATTTAACAATACAGTCCAAAATTCCATATTTGTTGTATCAAAAGATGTAGCAACCGTTGATAATAATATTGTTTGTTTATTTATAGGTAGAAACGAATGTGAAAGGGAGTATTTTACAATATTCCCATGGTCTAACATAACTCCCTTAGGGTTTCCAGTTGAACCTGACGTAAACATAACATGAAATAGTGTATCTGGTGTAATATTAATTTTACAATTATATATAGCTGATATTTTGGCTTGATTTAACAAAAAATCATCTACAAAACCTTCATCAATACAAATAGGGCACGCTGTTACTTCTTCTAAATATTTTTTTCGTGCTTCGGGATAATTAGGGTCGATAGGGACATAAGCAGATCCAGTTTTTAATATCCCGATTAACGCTATAATCAACATAGCTGACTTCTCTAGTTTAATAGCAATAATTGTATTCTGATTTATTTCTAGTTTTTGCACCAAATAGTTCGCAAATTTATTAGATTGTATATTTAGGTCAGAATATGTAAATTGCTGTTTTTCATAAATCAAAGCTACTGCATTAGGGGTTTGATTAACTTGTTTTTCAAATAGAGATATTACATTTTCATTTTTTGAATAGTCTAGATCAAAATCATTAAATGTGTCTATAACTATTTTTTTCTCCTTTTCAGAAATGTAATTGATTGAATCAATTGGTAATTCAGGCTTATCAATTGCTTTAATTAATAAATTTTCGAAATGGAAAATCAGATTTGATATATATTCATTCGTGAATAAATTTACATCAAATTCTACTTTAAGTTCCAGGTTATTAGCTAATTCCGTAAAACGAAAAACCATATCATATTGAGAAATACTTTGATGGTCAGTAGCTACAACATTATAATTAAAACCTAATAAATCACTATCGATATTTTGCTTAAGTAATTCTTCATAGTTTTGTACAACTATTAAAATATCAAACAATGGAGACCTTCCTGATATTCTTTTTAAATTAAGTTTGTCTAAAATTAAATCGATAGGATAAAGATTGTGTTCAAGTATTTTAAGAAGAATGTTTTTCTGATTTTCTATCAAGACATTAAAGTCTTGCAAAGGATTTATAATTGTTCTTATAGGCAAAGTATTTAAAAATAACCCAATTTGGCGTTCGAGATTAATATTCATCCTTCCTGCAGTATTTGTTCCTAAGATAATATCTTTCTCTCCTGTATATTTATATATAAGGGAATTTAATCCTGCTAAAAGAGTGGTGAAAATTGTTGTACCTTTTTTTATGGAAAATGTTTTTATTTTTTCACTTAGTTCTAAACTAAAAATATATGGATATATATTTGTGTTATAATTTTTATTCATGGGTCTCTTCTTGCAGTTTGGAAGAGTGAGAGTTGTTAAGTCTCCTTTGAACTGATTTACCCAAAAGGACTCTAAAATCTTTCCTTTATTAGATTCCAGATAATTTTTTAAAAAAAGTGCGTAATTTTTATACTGATTTTTATTTATATTTTCATTCCAATTTCTATTTAACCTTAGTTTTCCATAGGTCTCAAAAATTAAATTTTTTAATAATTCCATTGACCAACCATCTGAAACTATATGATGAGTAGCTACAACTAATACAAAAAAATCATTCCGTAATTTTACTACACACCCTCTTAGAAAAGGAGGAGAATCAAACTCAAATTTTTCAATAGTTGTTTTATCAATTATTTCTTTGCGCTTTATCACTTGGACAACATCTGAAAATTCACTTAAGTCGTGAACCTCAATATTTATTTTAACGTCATTTTCTGATTGAATCTCTTGGATTAATTGGTTATCGAAATAAATTATTTTTGTCCTAAAAATTTCGTTATGTAGTATAATACTATCAAAAGATTTTTGTATTAAATCATACTCTAAAGTCCCAATAATTTCTATTTCAAAAGAAAAATTAAACATACTTGCAGCACCTTCAAATTGACTTTGTAGCCAAACACCCTGTTGAGTTGGAGTAACTGGATAATTTGTAGATTTTATTAAAGCGGTTGATAATGAAGAATTAATCCCTTTATTAATTAATGATAGCTCAGCTATTGTAGGATTTAAAAATATATCATTAATTGTATACTCTAAATTCATGATTTCTCTAGCTCTATTTATTAACAATACAACTTTTAAACTATGACCTCCTAATTCAAAAAAATTATCATAGATTCCTATCTTTTCTTTATTTAATATTTCCCCCCAAATTTTTACTAATTGTTCCTGATAAAAGTTATTAGGTGCAACATATTGAGTCTTTTCTAAACTATTCACAAGTTCCTTTGCGTCTACCTTCCCAGAGGCATTTCTAGGTAAAAAATTCTTTAGTATAATTGCACTAGGAATCATATATTCTGGTAGTTGTTGTTTTAAAAAAGTAGAAATCTTTTCTGGAGATAAATTAATACCAGTAACCCAGCAAATTAATCTTTTTCCAACAACCTTTGCAAAAGCATCTTGAACTCTTTCAATTTTTAGCACCTGATTAGTAATGTCACTTAATTCGATTCTATAACCATTGTGTTTTACTTGGTCATCATACCTACCAACAAACTCAATTTCTCCACTAGGTAACCATAAAGCCAAATCACCCGTCTTGTATACAAAACCTAATTCAGGACTAAAGACAAATTTTTCATTTGTTAACTTTTCATTATTCCAATATCCTTTACTCACGGAAGGACCACCAATCAACAACTCCCCAACAACACCAATCGGCAATAAATTTTCAAATTCATCAACAATAAAAGCATTAGTGTTTTTTAGAGGCTTTCCAATTATATTCTGCGTAAACACTTGTACGTTTTGTT
>JBBIUW010000067.1:0-10030 GCA_037440045.1 Sphingobacteriaceae bacterium | reverse complement strand
ATTGATTTTATACTTAGACAAGAATATTCTATACAAGAACTTTAACCTTCAAATATATATTCCTGAAATTTACACATATGAAAGCAAAATTCTTGACTCTTGTTTTGTAATATCAACTAAAACAAAGTAATCACCAAGAGGTAATCCCGTTAAGGTGTATGTTCCCCACGCCGGCGATGTTGTGTCAGTTCCTGAGATGGTTTGTGTATACATTTGTCCGCCAGGATTTCGCCCACCTTTTACAACAATTCCTCCAATTGGTTCACCAGGAACCATAGGTTTAAAAAGATTGGTATTTGAATTAGAGGGCCCAACAATAGGTCTATGCCCAAAACCTACAGTTTGGGTAATAATACCAGTTAAACGACCAGGTCCTGGAGTTGCAGTTGCTGATGGTAGTGCTTTTACTTGAATGTTTTGTACATCATTTACAGTACACCCGTGAATAATTTGTTTGGCAGTTTTCCAGTTAATTGCCGAATCTCCATAAGCAATTTGTAAACTTGTTAAATTTGGAATTGCTTTTACAATGTATACTCCTGAATTAAATGAAGTAAAGTTGTAATCACCTGCTGCGCCTATGTTTTGTCCCGCAACAGAGTCAAATTGAGTGTAGTAAGGCTTATATCTATATAATATAACCCTTCCAGCAACAGGAGTTGACGTATTTGGGAACACTGTAACGGTTCCTGAGATGTTAGTAGATGGTCTAATTGTAATAGTTGCAGTATCAGAGCTAAGCATAATATTTGAATTACACATAATTTCACAGTAGTAAGATGTTGTTACTGTTGGTGTAACAATTAAACTAGATGTACTTATTGCCGAACCTAAATTTACATAAGGACCTCCAGTTGATGACTTCCATTGATATGTAATTCCCGAAACAGGAGGGAAGCTAAAGGAAAGGTCTAATGTGTCTGATTCAGCATAACAAATTGTGTTTGTTCCTACAGCAGAAATAGAAGGAGGAAAATTAATAGTACTACAATTTTGTTGTAAAATGGTTATCTTATAATCTTCTGTTTCTCCATAGTTCGATCCAGTTCCGTTTGAAGATAATCTCATTGGCATTCCACCTGCATAGCAGGCATTTGAGTCAAGAAGTCCCATCCCTCTGTTATTTCTTAAACGCATTCTAGTTGTTCCTAAGGTTGCACTATTGGGTATGGTTATAAAACTTTGAACTGTATCGTTCCCATTACCAATAGGAACGCCTAAATTTGTAAATTCGGATGCGTCAAAAACGCCATCTTGATTGTAATCAATCCAAGCACTTACATATTCATTAATATCTTGACCAACCGATACACTAATAGGATATGTTTGTCCAGCATTTAAAGAAGCCGAAGCTACAGAGCCTGTATAATCACTATATCCATCATGAGTATCTCCATTTAATATTGCTGAGCATGCAGATGTATTACTGATAGTTGCTAATAAAACATATTTAATTTGATCATTAAGAGAACAGTCTGATGCAGGAGGGATACAATAACAATCAGAAATGGTATTTTGACTAATTAAAACAGGAGTGGATGTGCTAGTTTGAGCACTAGCAGAACACGTGGTGATACATCTATAATATGTAGCTGTTGTTTGATTAGAAATAACAAAAGGCATATATGATTGAACTGTTGTAGTCAAATCATTCCAAGTAACATTATCGGACGAATATTGCCACTTATAAGTGATATTACTCGCAATACTATTATTAACAAGGTTTAACGTAAAAGAAGTATTGGTACACACTGTTGAGTCAGAGGATAATGTATTACCAGCCGTAAGAGTAGCTGCACATGGAGCAAGAGGTGTTATATTTACAATATAATCTATAGTCTGACCCCAGTAATTTGTGGTTGCACACGGATCAAGAATTGGAACAGAAGCGTTATTAGCCTCCACTTTAACACGCATTCTTGTATTTCCTCCAACCGCAGTAAAAGGTACATTTATAATAGGTGTTAATGTTCCTGAATAAATAGAACCAGCATCCGTATATTCATTAGATGTAAAAAAACCATCTTGATTATAATCCATCCATATTCCTGTGTAGGCAGTTCCTGCTTGAGAATTAATACCAATAGAAATTGAATAACTTTGATTAGCATTTAATAAAGGTATGGTAGTTAAAGTATCATTATTCGTATATGCGCCATTTCCGTTACAAACTGGAGTATTAGTTAATGTCTCAAGAGTTAATGATGTTAAAGCAAGAGAACTACAGTTTAAATTTTGAGGTGTACAGTAACATGCTGTAGGCAGATTTTGTAAAACTGTAACTGGTGTAGAGGTGCTTGATATAGACGAGTTAGTACATGTTGAAATACATCTGTAATAAGTTGTTACACTTTGAGTACTAACAGAAAAAGGAATAGTACTTTGTACTGCACCTAAAGGAGTCCAAGTTATACCATCTAATGAAGACTGCCATTGGTAAACGATACCGCTTGAAATACTATTATTTGTTAAATCTAAAGTGTACGATACGTTTGAGCAAACAGCCGACTGACTTGAAATAGCAGTGGCAACTGTAGGAGAACCACTACATGCTGGCGCTGCTATTAAATTTACTCTATAATCTAAAATTTGACCATAAGAAGCAAAATTATTATTATTACAAGGGTCAAGAATAGTATATGGGCCTGCATAATTAGCGTCCACTTTAATTCTCATTCTCACAGTACCGCTAGCAATATTAATAGGAACTGCAATTTGGCTAGTGCAAATTTGTGCACCTCCAAATCCTAAAGATGTAAATTCAGAAGTTTCAAAAACGCCATTTTGATTAAAGTCAATCCATGCGCCTGCTGCCATGTTACCACCACTGGTACTGTTAGCAATATTAGCTTGTAAAGAGTAGGTAATTCCAGCATTTAAATTAATGGCAGTATATGCACTGCTTGTAGAATCTGAATAACCATTTAAGTCGCAATTGCTTTGTTGATTTACAACATTAGCAATCGAAAAATCGATGATTTTATCATTAGTACATATTAAAGCATAACTAGGAATGCAGTAACAGTTATTTAAAGGATTTAAATTAACTATTGTTGAAGTACAAGTATTTGACAAAACAGATGCTGTACATGTTATGATGCATCTAAAATAAGTAGTATCAGTTATGTTGCTAACATTATAATGCTTAGAGGAAGATGCTGATCCTAAATTACTCCATGTACTTCCGTTTGGTGATGATTGCCATTGGTATAATAAACCAGATGCAAAATCTCCTCCTAAATAATCTAGTTGAAAAGGAGTATTAGGACAAACTAAATTACTTGACGCTGCAGCATAGCCAGGAGTAGGTGTGCCAACACATAAAGGTAATGAAGGAAACTCAATTTGAATTTGTGGTTTGAAAGAAGTGTTTGCATTTACTGTTGAAATTCCGCATTGACTTGCAATATCAGCCGAAATATATTGATATTGGCTTCCTCCTGATGAATATCCGAATGTATAAACTTGTCCAGTTGCAGTCCAGGCAGGTACCTGATCAAAGCAAACATCTACTAATAAGTTACTTACGCCATCCCATGTAAATGAATTGGTAAGCATTAATAAATCAAAACCTCCAGCAGTTGGTGAGTATGAAGGAGATGTGTAAACTGTTGTTATACCTGTGGTATCGTATACCGTTAAATCATTTACTAATGTGTTTTTTAACTTGATAGTGAAATTAGGTAATCCATAAGTAGTAGTGCCAAATATATTGAATCCTAATTTTGTAATTAATCCAGAGCCAGCATATCCAGCAGCATTGATTTCTGAAGGTGTATAAAGAATTTGACAATGATGAGAACGGTAATAGGTATTTATTGGAGAAGATTCATAGTTTGCTGTATATGAACTTCCATTTCCAATATTTACTAATGTTTGAGCATCTAAATTGATGAATGCAATAAGGCAAAATAAGGATAATAGTGTTTTTTTCATTCTTTTATTGAGTTTTTAAGAAACGCTAAAATACAAAAAAAATATCGTTTTTAGATAATGTTATTAACGCTTTATTAATAAAAATAATCGATAATCTAACTTTTTTAGTCGATAAATGGCTTTTTGTTATTTCTTTGATTAAAGAACAAAATCGTATTAAACTCGAAATTATATGAATAAAATTATAATTTCAAGTTTAATTTTGCTTTAAGATTGGAGATACATCTCTATTAAGCCTTCGGGAGCATTAAATTCTATTGTTTTTAAATCGTCATCAATTTCAATTATAAAATCATCATTAAAGGGCAATATGATTTCTACGCCTGAAGGATGAATGACTTTTACAATAACATTTTCTGTTTTTTCGTCTACTGCTGAAATGTTTCCAATGTTACCTAGTTTTGAATCTATAATAGAGTAGCCTACAAATTCGTTTAAAGAATCTTCGTCTTCAATTAAAAAATCAGGAAGTGTAAATGCTTTTTTTCCAATTAATTTTTTAGAAGTATCAACTGTATCAATAGTTTCTAGTTTTATGATATAACCGGTGTTATTTGGGCGGCACTCTTCAATAAAATAGGGTACTTGAGAGCCATTAATATCTAAAAAAACAGATTTAATAGCGTCTTCATCAATATGAATATATTCATTTAATCGTAAAATAACATGACCTTTTAGTCCGTGAGTTTTACCAATATAGCCAATTTCAACTGTTTCCATATTTAATCTATTGTTTCGTTTCCTGCGTCAAATTTAGGTAAAGCTAGCTTATATTTTACAGCTATTATTCTAATTATGATAATTAAGCTCATGCAAATAGACGCCGCGATATTTGCTTCAATTCCAAAATACAACATACTAGTATACAAAACTGCACCCGCAATGCAAGCAGTGGCATAAATTTCTTTGGCAAAAATGAGAGGAATTTCATTTAATAAAGTGTCTCGTATAACTCCACCAAATACAGCAGATACAAGTCCTAATATAACCGCTGCAAATGGATTTACCCCTAACTCTAAACTTTTTTGAACTCCTAAAATCGTATAAATACCAACCCCAATGGTATCAAATAAAAATAAAGTTCGGCGAAGCTTAATGATATAGTTTTTGAAAACAAGTGTTATGACAAAAGCACAAATAATAGAAATCAATATGTTTTTATCACTTAACCAGGAAATAGGATATGCGCCCAGCATCATATCTCGCAAAGTGCCTCCGCCAATTGCCGTTAAAAAACCAGTAAAAAATACTCCAAAATAATCGTGATAATGTTTTTTATCTCGAGCCGCCAATGAACCCGAAATGGTAAAAAAGAAAATGCCTATAAGATTAAGCCAATAAAACAGCATGTTAGATTACTAATTTTGTGCGAATATACGAATCAGTTAAATATGTGTTTTAGGCGTAAGTTTTTCGCCTTCCCATTTTGCTACTACAGCACTTGCCACGGCATTGCCAACTACATTTGTTGCTGAGCGACCCATGTCCAATATTTGGTCAACAGCTAGTAGCAATAACAAACCTTCGCCTGGAATATGAAACATACTTAACATACCTGCTATTACCACTAAAGACGCTCTTGGAACACCAGCCATACCTTTGCTAGTAATTAATAAAATTAACATCATTTGAATTTGATCTCCCATTGTCATATCAATGCCATAAGCTTGTGCAATAAATACTGTTGCAAAAGTCATGTACATAATTGACCCATCTAAGTTAAATGAATAACCAAGAGGCAATACAAACGACACAATGCGATTACTGATACCAAATTTTTCTAGTTGTTCAATAGTTTTTGGCATGGCACTTTCTGAACTTGCCGTGCTGAATGCTAGTAAAATAGGTTCTTTAACATGAGATAGTAAAGAGAAAAAATTAATACGAAGAACTAAGCAAATGGTAAATAAAATACCAAATACAAAAAATAGTAATCCTCCAAAAAAACAAGCCATTAAATATGCATAGCCACTTAAAACATCCAAGCCTTGCTGAATGACCACGGCAGTGATAGCTCCAAATACTCCAATAGGAGCAAAGCTCATGACAAAATTAGTTACTTTGAACATGATATGTGATAAACTATCCATGGCCTTAATCATTGGTTTACCTTGTTCTCCAATGCTGGCCGCAGCAATCCCAAAAAATAAAGCAAAAATAACGATTGGTAAAATTTCGTTTTCGGCCATGACCCTGATGATGCTATCAGGAACAACATGAGCTACAAAGTTTTTAGCATCCTGCGTATTTGCTTTTACACCAGCATCGGCAGATGCGGGAGGTAAGTCTAATGTCATTACTTTTCCCGGTTCAAATAAATTAACGATTACTAAACCTAAACCTAAAGCGAGTAGGGTAGCGAACGTAAAATAAACGATAGTTTTTCCGCCAATTCTACCAACTGATTTGAAATCGCCTACTTTGGCAACTCCCATTACAAGAACTGCTAATACTAATGGAGCAATAATCATTTTAATTAATCGAAGAAAAATGTCGCTTAAAATAGAAAAGTTAGAAGCTGTTTTTTTCTTGATTTGTTTTAAGTTGTCTTTATCAATTTTAGCACACGCAACCGTTAATTGCTTTTCAATTTCCGCATTCCCTTTTGATATTTTTTTGATATAAGTTTGTTCAATTTTTGGTGAATTATTGGTAATGGATTTATTGATACCATAACCCAAGGCAATACCCACTATCATAGAGATAACAATAATGGTAATGAGTCTGTTTTTTTTACTGAACATAGTTTTTAAATATTTATAGAACGCAGGTGGCGCTGATAGTTATGATTAGTTATGATTAGTTGTTTTGATCTGATTAAGGATATAGTTGTGTTTTTTTTAGTTTTTAAGTGATTTTATAATATCGTCGATATTATTTGAGTAAACTTTACGTTTCACTTCTGGTTTCTTTCCAAAATTTAAAAGTAATCCCACTTCAATATCTGTTACTTTTAAATAATTTATTAATTGAGACTCATATTCTTCAGATAAAGACTCAGCAGCTTTTAACTCAATAATGATAATATCACTAACTATTAAATCTGCAAAATAAACCACAACTTCTTTTTCTTCATAATATACTTTTATGGGTTCCTGTTTTTTTACGTTTAATCCAATTGACTCCAGTTCGATAAAAAGAGCATTTTCATATACCTTTTCTAAAAAACCATAACCTAAAGTGTTATACACTTTATAAAATGCCTTTATTATTTTTTCGGTAAGTTCTGAATGCTTGTAATTATCCATTTCTTTTTTTTATTTATTGAACGCAGATGACACAGATAGTTATGGTTTTATATGATTTTCTCTTTAACATCTATAAAATATAGTTCTACTTCTCTCTTATCATAATTAAATCACTGTCAGCCGTGTTCTGTTCTTTTTATTTAGTACTAAATAAACGCTCTAATCATTTTTTATCTTAATAATCAGCGTCATCAGCGTTCTATAATTTTGAAGTTCTGTTTCTTAAAACAGCGTCTGCTAGTACTAACGCCGCCATACTTTCTATAATAGGAACGGCTCTTGGTAGAACGCATGGGTCGTGACGACCTTTGCCTTTTACTGTAACTTCATTTCCTTTTTTATCAATGCTTTGCTGGTCTTGCATAATGGTAGCAACCGGTTTAAAAGCTACATTAAAATAAATATCTTGCCCGTTGCTAATTCCGCCTTGTATTCCTCCGCTGTGATTGGTTGAGGTTGTTATTTTTTTGTCACCCTGAGCGGAGTCGAAGGGGACAAAAGTATCATTTAATTCAGATCCTTTAAATTTGATAGAGTTAAACCCTTCACCATATTCAAAACCTTTTACGGCATTGATACTCAACATGGCTTTACCTAAATCGGCATGAAGTTTATCAAATACAGGTTCTCCCAAACCAACAGGAGTTCCTTTAATCACACAACTAACAATGCCTCCAATAGTATCTCCTTCTTTTCTAATGTCTTCAATGTAGCTTACCATTTTGTATGCTGCGGCAGCATCCGGGCAACGAATAATTGATTCTTCGGTTTTAGATAAATCTAATTCTTGATATGTTTTTTCGAGTTTTATGTGTCCAACTTGGCTCACATAAGCTTGAATAGAAATGTTGAGGTGTTTTAAATACAATTTAGCGATGGCTCCGCCTACAATACGGCAAGCCGTTTCGCGCGCAGATGAGCGCCCGCCACCACGATAATCTCTGATACCATATTTTTCTTGATACGTAAAATCAGCATGAGAAGGGCGATATGTGTCTTTAATATGTTCGTAGTCGTTACTTTTTTGATTGGTATTTTCAATAATAAATCCTATAGGTTGTCCTGTAGTTTTTCCTTCAAAAATGCCTGATAAGAATTTTACTTCGTCTTCTTCTTTACGCTGCGTAGTAATGTGTGATTGACCAGGTTTACGGCGTTGCAATTCTGATTTCACAAAATCCAAATCAATTTCTAAACCTGCAGGGCAACCATCTATAATGCCTCCCAAAGCAACACCATGACTTTCGCCAAAAGTGGTGAGTTTAAATAAGGTTCCAAAAGTATTACCTGCCATAAAGGCAAATATAGTAAAATACCTAACGCTTAAAACTTATAGAATAACGAAAAATTACCTAATACACCTCCCGTAATACTGTATTCCTTAAACTTTAAAGGCAAATAATTTGGTGTATTTGAAATAATTTGTTTTCTCGATCCAAAAACATAACCTACCTCAGGCCCTAGTTGCATAGAAAAAAAGAATTTTTTAGAAAAATGATATTGCATGCCTATAAAAGGAGTTATTGTTATACCTTGTCTTACAGTGTTATATGAATTATTAATAGTATCACTCGTTCCTAAATATGTGCTGGTTGTTTTCAGATAAGAATAACCTAAATCAGCACCTGTAAAGTATTTAATATTTCTTTTTCCCCATCTGTACTCTAATCCTGAATTGACATGTGTTTCTGGGAAAGAGAATTTTTCTTGCTTACTGTAATGATTAGTATTATATAATGAAACTCCTAGTCTATAATATAAATTAGGGTGAATTTGTCTTTTATAATAGATTGACGGATTGAGTCGATTAATGTTAAAAAAAGAAGTAGTTGATAATTTAAAAAATGGAATTAAATTAGTTCCTAATTCATTTTTTGAAGAATTAATACTGTCTTTTTTTGAAGATTGAGCGTAATTACATGTATTTATAAATACTAAAATAATTCCTAATAATAATTGTTTTTTCATGTAGTTTTGTGTTTAGGCAAACATAGAAATTGGACATATTTGTTTAAAGCCAAAAAACATTAAATCATTATAGTATCTGTTAAAAATAAATAAAATGAATTCAAAACTATTAATTAAAAATATAAAATCCTTAGTACAAGTGCGTGATACAGTTGTATTGAAAGTAAGTGGGGCAGAGATGAAAGAATTACCTTGTATTGAAAATGCGTGGTTGGCGGTGGATAATGGATTAATAGCCGATTATGGCAGTATGGATGATTTTCCTGGTATTGAAGATTGGAAAGGATTGGAAATTATAGATGCTGATGGAAAGATTGTGATGCCTTGTTATGCCGATAGCCACACGCATATAGTGTATGCAGGTAATAGAGAAGGGGAGTTTGTGGATAGAATTAATGGCTTGAGTTATGAGGAAATTTTTGCACGTGGCGGTGGTATTTTAAATTCTGCTAAAAAATTAAGTGAAGCTACCGAAGATGAATTGTTTGAACAAGCTATGGTACGTTTGAAAGAAGTTATCTCGCAAGGCACTGGCAGCATTGAAATAAAAAGCGGTTACGGATTAAGTGTGGAAAGTGAATTGAAAATGTTGCGTGTGATTAAACGCATTAAGGATTTGAATTTATTGCCTGTTAAAGCAACATTTTTGGGAGCCCATGCTTTGCCGTTGGACTATAAAAATGATAAGGCTGGTTACATTAATTTAATCATCAATGAGATGTTACCAAAAATTGCTGCTGAGAAATTAGCGGATTATATTGATGTGTTTTGTGAGCAAAACTATTTTACACCCGAAGAAACTGAATATATTTTAAAAGTAGGTAAAGAACATGGTTTAATACCTAAAGTACATGCCGAGCAAATGAGTCATTTTGGTG
>JBBIUW010000066.1:0-10038 GCA_037440045.1 Sphingobacteriaceae bacterium | reverse complement strand
CCCCAACAGCTAATGATAAAATAGGCGACATCATAAATGCCATACCAAAGCCACGTAAGAAGAAAGGTATATAAAAATCGTTTTCGTTAGAATCTGGTGAAGCTACTCCCAACATCATTAAAAAACCAAACGTAAGCATAATACCAACTATGATAATAGTTTTTGGATTTGTGCCATTACCTAGTAGTTTTCCAACTATTGGCATTGCCACAGCAGTGCATAAAGCGCCTGGTATCATAAACACCCCAGTTTGAGTTGCTGTCCAACCTAACGATATTTGCGCGAATAAAGGAAAAATAAATACTGTTCCAAATAATAACATCCCCAACATCAAATTCATAATACTCCCCATCACTAAATTATAGTTTTTGTACAGTCTGATATTTACAGCAGGATAATCAATGCTCAGCTCACGATAAATAAAAGCTACTAATCCAAATAAAGCTACTATAGACATTATCACAATTTCATCACTCTCAAACCAATCTTTAGAAGTTCCCTCTTCCAACACAAATTGTAAAGAGCCAACCGAGAGCACCAAAAACAACATGCCCCACCAATCTATTTTCCGAGGCTTAACGGCACCTACTCTATCTGTTATGTATGTCCATGATAAAAATGTAGCTACCATACCTATAGGAATATTTACAAAAAATATCCAATTCCAAGAAATATGATCAGTGATGTATCCACCAATAGTAGGTCCAAAAGTAGGTCCCATAATAATTCCCATTCCAAATATGGCATTAGCTGTACTAATTTTTTCGGGAGGAAAAGCGCCTATAATAATGGTTTGTGCTGTTGATAATAAACCACCACCGCCAAGTCCTTGTATGAAACGCCAAAATACTAATGTCCATAAACTATTCGAGAAACCACACATGAGCGATGCCGCCGTAAATATAACTACCGACATCGTAAAATATACTCTTCTTCCAAACAAATCGGAAAGCATACTGGTTAGTGGAATAATAATAACATTAGAAATAGCATAAGAGGTTGTTACCCATGCAATCTCAGTTGTAGTTGCTCCAATACTACCACTTATTTCTCTTAAAGAAACGTTTACTATAGTTGTATCAATCAACTCCAATATAGCACAACTAATAGCTGTGATGATAGTAATCCATTTGGTAAAACCAGTAGGATATTGGATTGGATTAGATGGTTGAAGTGTTGCGTTCAAGGGTAATTTTATTTAGTATGAATGTCGACATTAGCACTTAAACCAGGTAATAACAAACCTGTAAGCTCTTTAGGATATTCTGTAATGGCAATTCTTACTGGAACTCTTTGTGTAATTTTTACGAAGTTTCCAGTTGCGTTATCAGGAGGCAGTAATGAAAACTTAGCTCCTGTTGCACCACCAAAACTTTGTACTTTTCCTTTTATTAATGCATGTGGAAACGCATCAATTTTAACATCCACTATTTGTTCAGGTCTCACTTCTTCAATTTGTGTTTCTTTAAAATTAGCACTCACCCAAAGATTTGTATAATCAACTGCTGAACACACTGGTGTGCCAACCTGCAAGTACTGTCCCACTTCAATTGATTTTTTAGATACGATACCATCAAATGGTGCTTTAATAATCGTGTTATCTAATTGTGTTTGCGCTAATGCCAACTCCGCCTCACGTTGTTTTACTATCGCTTGTGCTAAAACAATTTGAGATTTTTGTCCTTCGGCTTGCGATTGTGCGCCACTAGCTTGAGACGAAGAAGCTTCATATTGTTTCTTCAACATATCTAATTGTGCTTTTGATGTTTCAAACTCAGCTTTTACAGACTCGAACTGTTGTTGTGTTGCAGCTCCATCTTTCAACATTTTTTCTACACGATTCATTTCTTTTTCGTTTTTAGAAAATTTAGCTTGAGCAGTAGCAATATTATCTTTTGCAGCCTGACTGTTTAATGAAGATGCCGATGCATTTAAATCTGCTGCTGTTGCTCCTGACTTCGCAATTTCTAATTGAGCTTTTGCACTTTCTAAAGCAGCTTCGGCTTGTGTTAATTTAGCTTTAAAATCTTTATCATCAATCACAATTAATACATCTTCTTTTTTTACCATTTGATTGTCGGTAAATTTCACTTCGTTTACAAAGCCTTGTACAATTGCTCTAACAGGTGTAATTGTTGCGTCTACTTGTGCATTATCTGTTTTTTGATGTCCCATTCCTGAAATCCATACATATAAAACGATAACGACTATAACAGATGCTACAGTTGCTAATATTTTTATTTTTTTACTTTTACCTGCTGATTTATTTTCTGTAGTTTCTTGCATGGGGTTTGTATTTTGCGTTGACATTTCTTTATTATTTTCTTTGTTTTCCATTTTGTTAGTATCCTAATGTTGTATTGTAATTTTGCTTTGCCATCAATAACTGAATCTCGTGTAGTTTCAAATTAAATTGAGCTTGATTTTCGGCATTTAAATCCACAATGTAATCGGATGATGTAATGACACCATTATCTAATTGACTTGATGATGCTTTACGAATAGCAGTTTTTGCGTCTACTATTTTTAAATCCAAGGCAATCATTCTTTCTAATTTCATAATTTCTTCTTGCTGTTGTACTAATGTAGTTTGCAGATTTAAGTCGAATATTTTTTTCTGATTGGTTACAATATCATTATTGATACGAAGATTTTTTTTGTCTTTACCAGATGTATAATAAGACGTTAGATTCCAAGATAAGCCTGCACCAACTAAACCATAAGGTCTGAAATCATTGTTTAAAAAATTAAAACCAGGACGACCATAGTAACCTTTACCAAACACAAATACTTTTGGCAAATTGTTTTTTGTAATCATGCTTTCTTTTAATTTTAAACTATTGCTTTGCAATTCATACAATCTATACTCAGGGCGCATATTGTTAGTTTGCAACGACACCTCTTTTTTGGTATCCGTAAACACTACTGTTGTATCCATTTGTTTGTTGGTTATAATAGTTAATGTTTTATACCATCCGCTTAGGTTAGAATTAATTTCTTCCAACTTTTGTTGAGTTGATAAATACTCTGATTCTAATACTAAAAAGCTGCTCGGTAAGGCTGCACCATTGTTAACAGCCGATTGCATTTTTTTACGTTTAGCTTCTAACTCATTCATGCGCAAATACATGATTTTTTTGTTTTCTTGTTGCAAACAGATATTACCATACAATTGGTTTACTCTATCTTTTAATTTCAAAAACTCTGCATCAACTTGTTGAGATTGTATTTCGGCACTTTCTCGTTCAATTTGTTTTTGAGTTTTAATAGCACCGTAATCCAATAGGTTTTCTTTTATTTCTAAACCAAGTGCGTATTGATCTGGCTTTTGCTTAAAGCCTGGCCCTGCTCCTGGAATTGGTATGCTTAACTCCGTTACCTCACTTTGATATGTAGCCTGACCTGCTACATTTATTTGCGGTAAAAAATTTGTGCCAATTTGCTTTGCCTTGTTACTACCTATATCGGTATACATTTGTTTTTGCTTTAACAATGGATAATTTTCCTTTGCTAAATTTTGTAACTGCTCCAAAGTATATTCTTGTTTGTTTTGAGCATATGATTGTAGGCTCAACAATATCATCGAATAACTTATGATATAATTATAAATTTTCATATTCTTAGTTTAGTCCTCTTTTTAGTGCATTAATTAATAAATCAGCTACAATGTTTGGGTAGTTATTCATAAATTGCTCATAATCGTGATTGTTCATCCCTGTCGTCATTTGAAACATTCGTGCATTTAAAATTGGATAAGCACATAATGAATGCATAAATATGTAAACAACATACATATTGGAAGTTTTCATTTTACCTACTTCTTGTAGGTTTTCGAAATAGGTTATAAATTTTGCTTTGGGTTTTGATTTTTTGCGTCTGTTAACTAATAAATCAGGGTTACGATTAATTTCTCCTATTATAAATAACAAAGACCTTGTTTTCAAAAAAACAAAAAACTCACAAATAAATCTTCTCAATTTATCTTCCCAATGCTCCGAATCGTCATTCCATGTCGAAACCAATTCCATAAAGTCAGACATGGTTTCATCAAAAATACGTTCAAATAAATTTTCTTTACTTCTAAAATAATAGTGTAATGATGCTTTACTGATACCTGCCTCATCTGCTATTTGCTGCATACGTGCCCCAGAGTAGCCTTGTGTTTCAAACACTTTTTTAGCCGCCTCTAATATCTTTTTTTCGGATTCAGTTAACTCTGACATAATGGTTTAATTAAATGGTTTGACCAAATGGTCAGCAAATGTAAATAAAATATTTATATCAAAAAACTTTATTTAGTAATTGTATATTTGGTTTTTAATTTTCGGTTTCCAAAATGGATTTATTCTCAGATAATCAAATCACCAATTTGCTGCCTTTTGACGGCACTGTATTGTATTACGGACCAATTATGTCGGTAACCGAGGCCAACCATTATTTTAATGAGTTATACAACACAATCGAATGGAAACATGATGAAGCGATAGTATTTGGTAAACATATTATTACTAATCGTAAAGTGGCATGGTATGGAGATAAAGCTTTTGATTATACCTACTCCAACACAACCAAAAAAGCTTTACCTTGGACAAAAGAACTCTTAGAACTAAAAAAACTGGCAGAAGAAAAAACAGAAACAACTTATAATTCTTGTTTATTAAACTTATATAACAATGGAGATGAAGGAATGGCCTGGCATAGCGATAGTGAAAAAATGCTGCAAAAAAATGGATCAATTGCCTCTTTAACTTTTGGAGCTGAAAGAAAATTTGCTTTCAAACATAAAGAAACAAATAACACAACCTCCATTATATTGGAAAACGGTAGCTTGCTATTTATGAAAGATGAGACACAAACGCATTGGCTACATCGGCTGCCTCCAAATGTTCATGTCAAACGTCCTCGTATCAACTTAACATTTAGAACAATTGTTGAATAAATTTCTGAGAAATTAAACCAATTTCCTGTTTTAAATTTAGAACTATTCCAAATAAGCCTAATTTGGTCTATTTGTAAACCTAATTAGGCTTATTCTTGTTATTTAGTTGATAAAAGCATGAAATTTTATTGGATTAAATGCTTCACAATTATACATTTGCCAAGTAAAAATTAAACACATTTCTCATATGAGTAAAGGATTCTTAAAATCATCAATCGGAAAAAAATTTGTAATGGGCTTAACAGGCTTATTCCTAATTTCATTTTTAGTAGTACACTGCTTTATTAACTGCCTTATCTTTTTTAATGATGGCGGTTTAATGTTTAACATTGGAGCCGATTTTATGGCGCATAACTGGTTAATCAGAGCAGGTGAAATTGTATTATTTGCAGGTTTAATTATGCACGTGGTACAAGCATTAATTTTAACTATGGAAAACAAAAAAGCGCGTCCTGTTGGATACGCAAAAGTAGATGGTGCAGCTAACTCTTCTTGGTACAGCCGTTCTATGGGCTTATTAGGAACTTTATTACTAATGTTCTTAATTATTCACTTAGTACATTTCTGGGTTAAATCTCGTTTCACTGGTTTACCAGGTGAAGACGCAAACGGTAACGAAAATTTATATGCAGTAATGCAAACAACTTTCTCTATGGCGTGGGTAGTAGTAGTATATGTATTATCAATGTTTTCTTTAGCATACCATTTATTACATGGTTTCCAATCAGCTTTCCAAACATTAGGATTAAACCACAAAACATACACTCCAATTATTAAAAAGGCTGGTGTAGCGTTTTCAATTATCATCCCTTTTATTTTCGCTTTAATGCCAATACTAATGTTTGTAGGCGTTATTAAATAATTATTTAAAATCAATATTATATTCTTAATTTTTCGATATGAGTAAATTAGATTCAAAAATTCCTGAAGGAACCATCGACCAAAAATGGACAAAATACCGTTCTACAGTTCCATTAGTAAACCCTGCTAACAAACGTAGCTTAGAAGTATTAGTAGTTGGTTCTGGATTAGCTGGAGCTTCAGCTGCTGCTACTTTAGCAGAAATGGGATACAAAGTAAAAGTATTTTGTTTTCAGGATTCTCCACGTCGTGCGCACTCTATTGCAGCACAAGGTGGTGTAAATGCAGCAAAAAATTATCAAAATGATGGTGACTCAACTTACCGTTTATTTTACGATACAATTAAAGGTGGTGATTATAGAGCGCGTGAAGGAAACGTTCATCGTTTAGCTGAAGTGTCTTCAAATATTATTGATCAATGTGTGGCTCAAGGTGTGCCTTTAGCTCGCGAATACGGCGGCTTATTAAGTAACCGTTCGTTTGGTGGTACTCAAGTTCAACGTACGTTTTATGCTGCAGGTCAAACTGGTCAGCAATTATTATTAGGTGCTTACTCTGCGTTACAACGTCAGGTTGGTATGGGAGCTGTAGAATTATGTTCTCGTCACGAAATGTTAGACGTAGTAACTATTGATGGTGTTGCTCGTGGTATTATTGCTCGTAACTTAGTTACTGGCGAAATGGAAAAACATTTTGGTCATGCTGTGTTATTATGTACTGGTGGTTACGGTAACGTATTCTACTTATCTACTAACGCCATGGGTAGTAACGTAACAGCTGCTTGGAAAGCTCACAAAAAAGGTGCTTTCTTTGGAAATCCTTGTTACACTCAAATTCACCCAACTTGTATTCCAGTTTCTGGTGATCACCAATCTAAATTAACCTTAATGTCTGAGTCATTACGTAATGATGGTCGTATTTGGGTTCCTAAAAAGAAAGATGATAACCGCAAACCAACAGATATTCCTGAAGAAGAAAGAGATTATTACTTAGAGCGTCGTTACCCTGCATTTGGTAACTTAGTACCTCGTGATGTGGCTTCTCGTGCTGCAAAAGAGCGTTGTGATGCTGGTTACGGAGTTGGAAATTCTAAAATGGCGGTGTACTTAGATTTTGCATATAACACTGCTCGTTACGGAAGAACTGAAGCTACAAAACGCAACATTCACAACCCAAGCCAAGAAGAAATCATGCGCTTAGGTAAAGAAGTGGTAAAGGAAAAATATGGTAACTTGTTTGATATGTATCAACAAATTACTGGCGAAAATCCATACGAAGTGCCAATGCGTATTTATCCTGCGGTTCACTACACAATGGGTGGTTTATGGGTAGATTATAACTTAATGACAACTGTAAAAGGTTTATATGCATTAGGTGAAGCTAATTTCTCTGACCACGGAGCTAACCGTTTAGGTGCTTCTGCTTTAATGCAAGGTTTAGCAGATGGTTATTTCGTAATTCCTTATACAATTGGTGTTTACTTATCTACTGAGGTTACTCGTATGAGTGCTGAAAAAGATAAAGCAGATTCAATTGATAAATTAAAAACAAAACATCCTGCATTTGACGCTGCTTTAAAAGAGCAAACAGATTTAATCAATAAATTCTTCTCTATTAAAGGAACTAAATCAGTAGAAAGTTTCCACAAACGTTTAGGATTAATTATGTGGAACAAATGTGGTATGGCTCGTAACAAACAAGGTTTAACAGAAGCTATTTCTGAAATACAAGCATTACGTAAAGAGTTCTGGAGTGATGTGCGTGTATTAGGAAGTGCTGATGAGTTTAACCCAGATTTGGAAAAAGCAGGTCGTGTAGCAGATTTCTTAGAATTAGGAGAGTTAATGTGTAAAGATGCATTACACCGCGAAGAAAGCTGTGGAGGCCACTTCCGTGAAGAACACCAAACAGAAGAAGGTGAAGCAAAACGTGATGATGCAAACTTTGCTTATGTTGCTGCTTGGGAATATAAATCAGAAAGTAACTGGGAGTTAAACAAAGAAGAATTAAAATACGAAAATATTAAAATCGCACAAAGAAGTTACAAGTAATTAGTGAATAGCGAATAGTTTAATGAGCGAAAAAATAAATACATATAAAGATTTAATTGTGTGGCAAAAGTCCGTTGCATTGGTTACATCCGTATATACTTTATCTAAAACTTTTCCGCAAGAAGAAAAATTTGGAATTATTTCTCAATTAAACAGAGCTAGTGTTTCGATACCATCAAATATTGCAGAAGGTTGGGGAAGAGAATCTGCTAAAAGCTATTTACAGTTTTTACGAATTTCTAGAGGGTCTTTGATGGAAACCGAAACTTTATTAGAAATATCTAAAAACCTTGGATTCATTAATGATTCTAACTTTAATGACATAACAAATCAAATACAAGAAGTAAGTAAAATACTTCAAGGATTAATAAAAAGTATACAACAAAAAACAAAATTAACACAACCTGTTTAAGCATAAGGCCTATTGCCTATTGCCTAATCACTAAAGACTAACATACTATGGGATCAGGACACGGAACAGAATTGAATCTAACTTTAAAAGTTTGGAGACAAAAAAATAGCAAAGCTGCAGGAAGCTTTGAAACACATCAATTAACTGGCATCTCAACTGACATGTCGTTTTTAGAGATGTTTGATGTATTGAACGAAAAATTAATTAGCGAAGGCAAAGAAGCTATTGCATTTGACCATGATTGCCGCGAAGGTATTTGTGGTATGTGCAGTATGTACATCAATGGTCGTCCACACGGACCAAAACAAGGTGTTACAACTTGCCAATTACATATGCGTTCTTTCAAAAACGGAGATACAATTGTTGTAGAACCATGGAGAAGTGCTGCATTCCCTGTAATTAAAGATTTAGCAGTTGATAGAAGTGCATTTGACAGAATTATTGCAAGTGGTGGTTACATCTCTGTAAATACTGGTAATGCTCAAGATGCAAACAATATTTTAATTCCTAAAACAGAAGCTGATGAAGCTTTTGGAGCAGCAGCTTGTATAGGTTGTGGTGCTTGCGTTGCAGCTTGTAAAAACAGTTCAGCCATGTTATTCGTTTCGGCTAAAGTTTCTCAATTAGCATTATTACCTCAAGGACAAGTTGAGCGTAAAGAGCGTGTTAAGAAAATGGTTGCTCAAATGGACGAAGAAGGATTTGGTAACTGTACAAACACAGGAGCTTGTGAAGCAGAATGTCCTAAAGGAATTTCTTTAGAAAACATTGCCCGCATGAACCGTGAATTAATGGGAGCAACATTCAAATAATCATTAAATTGAATATACATAAAAAAGGCTTCACAATATTGTGAAGCCTTTTTTAATACCTAAAATCAAGCTCGTAAATTAATCAGCTCGTTTGTTTTCATAATCAAATCCATAAATAAAATTTTAGGATTCGCATTACGTTCAATATGATAAAATGCTGAATTAAATTCTTCTAATAAACGTTCGTAGTTTCGTTGATGAACAAAGCGAGCAAACTTAGTAATGAATTCTTTTTCTTCTCCCGAGTGTCTCACTAAATCAACGCTTCCAAAATTAAACATTAAGCAATCTCTAAAAATCTCTAAACCATATTGTAAAAATTGTTTCTGTTTTTCTCGTCCAATACGGGCATTTTCATCAATCCAAGAAACAGCTTTTACGGCGTCAAACTTTAAAGCAATTAACATAAATGCTCTAAAATTTTGTAAGTAAGCTGTTCCTCCATCCAAATGCTGTAATAGTAATTGAGCCTCTCTATAACTTCCATCACTTAACAACGCCGCTTGCTTAGCAGCCTGCTGCTGGCAACTAAATTCGTCTACTAATGCATTAATTATATCTTCGTTATCAATTTTATAAAAAGGAATTTGCTGAACGCGTGAAATGATAGTTGCTAATAACTGATCAGGATGATTGCATACCAATAAAAACAAAGTTTGTTCAGGTGGCTCTTCTAGTATTTTTAATAATTTATTTGCCGAAGAAGCGTTCATTTTTTCTGGTTGCCAGATAATCATGATTTTATATCCACCTTCGTAACTAGTATATGATAACTTCTTTAAAATATCATTAGCCTCATCTGTTGGTATAGTGGGTTGCTTGTTCTCCGCACTCAAACTATCAAACCAATCGTGAACCGTTAAATAGGGCGTTTCAATAAATGTTTCTCTAAATTCAGATAGTAAATCGTTACTTGTTCTAACCGATTTACTTAAAGGAATAGGAAATACCAAATGCAAATCG
>JBBIUW010000065.1:0-10043 GCA_037440045.1 Sphingobacteriaceae bacterium | reverse complement strand
GTTCGTTTTTTGCTCATCTGTTGCTGTACCCATACTCACAATACCATACTGACCAATCGCTGCGGCCGCAGCTCCTGTTAAAGTAGATAACTCAATTGCCATTTCTGGTTTATAACGTTTTGCATAATGAAGCGCATCAGCTAAAATCATTCTTCCCTCAGCATCTGAGTTTAGCATCTCAACCGTACTGCCATCCATCATTGTAATAATATCACCTGGTGCAAACGCATTAAAACCTGGACGATTATCTGTTGCTGGTACCAAAGCAATAACATGTACATTTAATTTTGCTTTAGCAATAGCATACATTGTGCAACCAACTGCAGCTGCACCAGCCATATCGCACTTCATTAAATCCATGCTATTTGGTGTAGGTTTTAAACTTAAACCACCTGTATCATAAACAACTCCTTTACCAACTAATACATATGGCTTTTTATTTTTAGCATTTTTAGGTTTGTATTCCATAATAGAAAACGTTGGCTCATCAACACTACCTGCATTTACAGCCAACAATCCACCCATTTTTAATTGTTTTATTTTAGCTTTATTTAAAACCTCCACTTTAAACCCAGCTGATTTACCCATTGCCTTAAAAGAATTTGCTAAATCAGTTGCATTTAAATGATTAACAGGTTCGTTTACTAAATCGCGAGCTTTTAAAGTTGCATCAATAGCAATTGATAAATTTGATAAATGTTGTGTTGTTGCCTTTGCATCAACAACATTAATAGTTGCTAATGTATTTACGTTTTTCTTAGCGCTTGGTTTATGTTTTATAAACTGATAATTTGCTAAAGCCATTCCTTCTGCTAAAGCTAATGAGTAATCTGCATTTGACAACTCGTTAACAATTGAAACACTTGTTCTTTTTTCAGCATTTAAACTATCTGTGATAGTGGCTCCGTTTTTACGAATACTTTCTAAAGTAGTATAATGATTTTTCTTATCATCAATTAATATTACGCACACAAAACGATTTAGTGTATTGATACAAATAAATTTTTTATCATTTGATTTTATATCATTTGAAATATAATCTGCTTGCTCTTTAGTTAAAGCATATTCTGCTTTGTTTTTAAATGTTGAGCAAATAATAGCTAAACTTTGTTTACTATCGGCCTGAGATTTTTTAGTTATTGTTGTCATATATGCGAAATTACTAAAAAAAATAATGTTTTGCTAAACCGAAAAGCATGGTTTTTAACTTGTAAATGCTAATAACATAGGTAAATAATAGCACTAAATACTTGCTAATTTTTAGAGAACCTTACCACTTGGCCATCTTCGGTTTTAATAATATAGATTCCTTGGGCTAAATGACTTACATTTATAGTTTTAGTGTTTACCTCAGACAATAATTTTTTACCAATGATGTCATAAATTTCAATGCTTTTTACCTGAGTTAAGAACAAAAAATCAGATGTAGGATTTGGGTAAACCAAAAAATAATCTGGCTCAGGGATTAATGTTTTTCTATTAGTAGCATTTGGAGTTGGCTCATTAAAAGTAATCCAATTTACATCAGCGTCGTGTTCTCTACCATATGAAATATTTGAAACTAAGTCTTTGAATATAATGCTATCCACCGTTTGCATACCGTTAGGTAATGTCAAAAACAAGGAATCTATAGACGCATTTAATTTAAAACTAGCGTGTAGTTTCCCCTGCGTTGTATCTTTATCTAACCAAATTAATTTAAAACCATGGGCAGGTATAATGCTTTGTTGATTATTAGACTTTATCTTAAATTTTGTTTTATTGTTAGACTCATTACTCAGATAAAAACCAGATAAATCAACATTAAAACTGTTTGGGTTATAAATTTCAATCCAATCATCATTTTCAAAATAATCATCTTTAATGTTATTTGTATTTGAAGCTAACACTTCATTAATGTATAAAAAGTGCTTAGCCTTAAACGTAGTATCTGCCATAAAGTAGGCAGTAATCAGAGTATCCGAAGATACATTTTTTGTGATACGATTTATTGTATCAGTTACTAAGTTCCAATGAGAAAACTTATATCCTGGTTTTGGAATAGCTTCAATAGTTATTGGATTGCCATCAAAATAAACACCGGTCCACGGATAAACTAAATTATTATTTCTAATTAAGTTTTCATCTAGATATAATGAGTTAATTTTTACTTTCCCCATTAATGTGTCATTAACATTTAATGTAACTTTAACAGTATCATTTAATGAGAAATAAGTCATAAAGTGTCTTCTTGTTTTGCTTGGCCTCAGGTTAGCAAAATTTAGTAAATCCGAAACGATTGAATTCCATTTAGCTGTACTAGGAACTTCTGTTGAACGAGCTAATAAAGTTGTTGCTGTTGATGGATACCTCCATCTTTCAACGTGTTTTTGCATTTCTGTATTAAAAAAGGCACTGGTTTTATTTATTGCGTTGATTAATTGAGAAGGTAAAAAATTTGAGTTTAATAAATCTGCATACCGATTAATAAAATCTATTTTAAATTGATTGTTATTTAAGAGAGAGCGTAACGGACGAGTGTATTTATTAAAAGTTGAATCTGTAGCTCGAGACAATGAATTATGAGAAGGGTAGATACCACTACAATCTCCTCCAAACGCAGCATCTAAATCATAAAACATCCATCTCCATCTACCATCTAAAGTGTTATTGACCGAAGGGTCGCTGAACGTTTTTCTATATCTCCAAAACTTTGTATTATTATCTGGCCAATCTCCATTTCCTAAAAAAATCTCTCCACATTCAAAATCTATAAAACTTTCAACATCCATTTGCCTTTTGACATATTCATAATTTGAAGTATTATTAATGTTATTCAACAAAAAGAAGTTGAGTAAATTACTATATGAATTTTCATCTCCAATATTGCCTTCATCTAATGAGCCTGCCTGAGTTAATATAATACAATCTGTTTTTGGTATATTATACTTTCTATAAAAATAATTATTATCAATTATTTCTTTAATGGTTTGAATTCCCCAATATTCGCCGTTAATTAAAACAATACACTGCCTATTATTTTGAGTAATATTATTTTGTAATGATTTCAAAAATTCAGCTCCAATGTCATCCCTTGGCATACAATCGGGTCTATGTCCTCCATTTCGTAATAATAACTGATCGTGTTTTTTTACGGATGACTCTGTGAAAAATTTATAATTAAAATTTCCGTGTCCAAATTCTTTTTCTGCCTTCAACTGTAGTGATTTTTGAGGAGCATGCCTTCCGCCGTTACCATGAATACTGATATTGGCAAATTGAGCAATCACTCTCTGACCTGTTGTTTCAAAAAATTCGATGTATGCTTTTCTTTTTGAAGTATCACTCGAATAATTTCCTTCATGAATAGAATCATTACCATAAACATAAATACCTGAAGTATTAGAAAATAATGCAACACTATCTATACTTATAGAAATAACTGGTAAACTAAAAATTGATATTGCATTTTCCTTGATTAAAAATGTAGCAACTGCTGTTGAATCTGAAGTGTATCCTGACTTGAAAAGTTTAGCTTTAACAACGGTTGCTTTAAAAACAGTATCATATGGAGTTAACCATCCTCTTGAATCAGCTCTTGAAACATCATAACCTGGTTTAGGATAACTAAATGAAGGGTTAGTAGGAATAGTAGAAACAGTGTTTTTAGTATGTGTTTTGTTTTTTAAAGTAATAGGACCCGTATACAAATTTGAATTTATAGTTGGCTCTTCTCCATTTAAGGTATATCTGATTTGTGAGCCACTAATAGGCGAATAAATACTCAGTGAAACAGAATCGGCGTAATATCCAGCAGGTTGTAATAAAACAGGCTTTGGTAGTGATTGACTAAACAAAAAATACGGTAGTAAATAAAAAAAATAAAACGTGTATTTTTTTATAGTGGCCATGTATTAAAGTTAAGTATAATCATTGAGTATCTAAATTCCTAGTTTTTTTGCATGACTCGAAGATTTTGATGGGTTCCAAGAATCTTCGTAAGATTTTTTAAAGAAAAACTCCTGCACATAAGCAACAGAACGAACAAAGCGTAAGTAAAATCCAAAATAAAAAACCATACATGGTAAGTACGGAATAAAATAAATAATAGATGAATTTTTACGTTTTCTGAAAAGAGAAAACACCATGAATTTTAAAAAATTATTAGTGGTGTATAATAAAATATTGAATGGAAATATAAATCCTAATAACGATGTATAGTTCACGGCCATATCAATCATATAAATCCACCATTTAATATTTAGTAAAATATTATAGGTTATGTTTTCAAGACTAGAAACAAAATTTGAAAAACGAAAAGTAGCGTTGGGATAAAATACATCTCGGTGTTTTCTTACCCTAAATCTAACAATAGATTTATCCCAACGCAAACGTTGCTTAACTAACTTACTAAATGTATTTGGCACATTTGTTTGACAAATAGCATCTGGCTCAAACACTATTCTATATCCCAACTTCCGGAGCTTTACTGTAATATCACCATCTAATCCGGGACCAATATCCCATCCACCTACCCTATCCAAAGCTTCTTTTGTAAAGGCGCCAAAGGCACCTGAAACTAGCCTATAAATACCTAAATAACTTGAGGTAATTCGTCCAACAGAAATTGTATCTGAATATTCAATTGCCTGCAAAGTAGTACATAAACTTTCTTTATAATTTCTCACTAAAATATTTCCGCCAACAGCTCCAATATCATCATCTAAATAAAATGGGACAATAATTTTTTCAATCGCATCACTGTCGTAACTACAATCAGCATCCAAATGCACAATGATTTTTCCTTTAGAGAAACGGTATCCTAAGTTTGCAGCAGAGGCTTTTCCGCCTCTCACTTCATTTCTTAAAAACAAATCGATAAATCCATTTTTTTGTAAACTCTTACAAATACGCTCTGTATCATCATCCGAACCATCATCAATAATAATAACTTCAAAATTTGTATACGTTTGTTCTTTAAGAGAATTTGCTAATTTATAAATATGTTTTCCTTCATTTTTTCCAGGAACAATTATTGACACTAAAGGTCTTTCAACAAATAATCTTCTTCGAGCGTTATCATAACTCATTTTTCTTTGAGGCTCACGAATTTTCCAAATAATTAAAACAGCTAATTCGAAAATAAAAAAACGTGCAAATTCAAAAAAAACAAAAAACCAAAAAATACGCAAAAGCTTTGTTGGGCCTACGGCTGCAATGTAATTAAAAAATTCGTCAACAAATTTTATCATGTTTTTTCAACTAATTCCTTAATTGTAGCTTGCATTTGTTTGTCAAAGGTTAGTGTTTTACTTAATGGCGATACATTGTAAGTAATTTCTAAATCAAATCTATTAAAGTTATTCATCACCAATTCCTGAATCATATTTGAGATTTTCAGAACCATAATTTTTGCATCTTCAATATTAGCATCGTTTATGCAAACACTAATAATTGAAGGATTGTTGATGCAAATAAAATCTGCTGGCGTGATATTGTTTCGAATGATGTCAACAAATTCAGACAATAATGATTTTTCTTTTGACTTACTTACAATACGATATAAATCGAAAATGTTTTCAAAATAAAAAACAACAAAATTTGAATTCAACAATGTATTTGATTTCATTCTTTCCTGCTCATAATGCATCATTGTTGAGAATGTTTTTAAATCTAAAGTCCCAACAATCTCATTATTTAAAGCATAATCAGATGTGTAAATACCTCCCACGGCTGAGTTTCTGCCTTTTTTAGTGAGTTTGTATACATTGATGTTTTTAGAAATTAAAAACTGTACATCTGTATCTGTCTTACATTGCACACACTTGGCTTTTACTAAATAGTCTTGAAACACATCGTTGCAATTTTGACAGTGATTAATAATAGAAGGTTTATCATAATCAACTCCAATATGTCGTAAATTTTTAGAACATTTTGGGCAAGTTAAAACTGTATCAACTTGATTTTTAAAATCACTAATAGCTCCAATGTATCCGCAAGGAAAATGATGAACTAAGTCTTCAGACTTCATGTTAGCAGAATCACAATTTGGGCAAATCTCCCTAAATGATAAATGGCCTCCTTTGCAATTACTACATAAATAAACTCTATCGTAAAAATCAGGCCAAATTAAGTTTTCTTTTTCTGCCCACTCAAGCAATTCTATTGCTTTTACTTCTTCAAACGAATCAAAATTTACAGAAAGAACAGGATAACAATAACCAATAGATGAGTTAACGTCTATTAATGGTTTTAAAGTATTAATATCACGTGTAAACATATAGTTTAACGTTTTTTTAAATACTTGAATTTCAAACGATGAAGATGCAGAACTTTCAAGTCGAGTCATCTTCATATTAATTTGATTGATATCATTGATAGTTTCAAAAATTTGATCAAATGACATTAATATTCCATCTGATAGCTCCTTAATATAAGGGTCTTCAGTTGCTTTATTATTTATTAAAAAAAGTGGCTTCAAATAAAATTCTAAGCTCGAATGGCTTCTGAATTTTTTTATAATAATTCTAGTAAACTCAACATCACGCGCATCAATAATAATAGCATCAAATTTTTCTAAATCATCAATCTTTAACGAGCTAAAAGATTCGAAATAATAAAACGTTTTACCAAAACAGGTTAAAACATTATCATTAAACTCAACTTTACTGTTTCCTAAGGTTTTCTCCATTACTACTTAGTTAAATTTAAATTTAGAAATATCAACGCTCATTTTATAAAATGCTCTCCATTTTGTAATCTCTGTCGAATCAAGAGGGTAGATATCTGCTGCTATACTCCTAGTGGTTGGTTCATACTTTTTCTGAAACTCCTCTGGCAAAGTATATGTTGCAATATAAAATCGTTTTAAGATACCTTTACTACTCGTTCCATCTGGAAAATCAATAGTAAAAACATCTCCCACACCAAAATACCTTAAATCTTCTTGTTCAAAATAAGCTTTAATGAAAGCAGGATGTGCTTGATGAATAGACATAATCTCTTCGCTCTTTAAAACTGTTTCATAATTATGAATAAATATTCTTGTAGCAACTCCGCTGATAGGTGATTTAAAGTATTTTGGTTCAGACAACAGTTCTTCACTAAAAGATAATTTACTTAAATCACTGAGTTGACTCCCTGTAGCGCTTTTTAAATGAATATTAGAAGCACTATATTGATTTTTATTAGTTGTAGGCCCTAGTGTTTTAATTAAGCCATACAACTCATTATTTTCTCTTTGTAATTTTTGGTTTTCTGAATTCAACCTAAATATTTCATTTTGTACAAACTCCAATCTGCTTTTAGGTAACACATCCAAAATAACCTCGTTACTTAATCTTTTAATTTCAGATTTATAATTAGCCATTAAATTTCCGTTTTCGGAAATATCAATATTGTTTAACGTAATTTTTTTCTTTAAAGCAAACAATTCTTTTACCCACCAATCATCTTTACTGGCTCCATTAATAGAGCCAATGCTCAACGCCTGTGAAGATTGACCATTTACATCATCATCTCTATCTAATGCATAAGAAAATAATGTGTCGTTTTTTTGTAAGCTATCGCCTTCGTTCACATAAAATTCAATAATACGAGCATCGTCTGTTAACCTAATATGCGTATTTTCAATAATAACATGCCCATATGCATGAACATAAATGTATTTTGCAGAAAAATAATAGGCCATGAATAACACAAACAAACCTAATAAACCAACATAAAGAATTCTATCCCAATTACGTTGCTTTTTCTTTTTTACTTTTTGTTGTTCATTAACTACTCTGATTAATGATTTATTTCTTTGAAAGTTTACGCTTTTCATGTTTATTTCCCTCCTTCTCCTTTCACGTTAATGCTTGTATTGTCAAATTTTATTAAATCATCTAAATCGTGGTATGCTGTTTTTTCGAAACCTAATTTTTTAAAAGTCTCATCCATACTTGTTCTGTTTTCAAAATCTTTGGTTCTTAATGCTAGCACACATTTGTTTTTTAAAATTGATTTCTCTTCGATTGTTTTTCTAGAAATAAAATCTACATCCACATTTTCGTATGCCATTAAATACACTTGATTACAGATAGCATTAATTTCGTATAACACCTCATCAGGGTAATTTAAAGGTATTGATACAGATAATTCTAATTTATTATTATCCGCAAATAATTTTGCTTGTTTTAAAACATCAATATATTTTTTGAAATATTGCTCTTTATTATCTTTAAAATCTGCAAACGTATGAGGCTCTATATCTAAGTGAATTCCCTTAATTTGAGAAAGCTTTAAATTTGTTTTCAAAGTATCTAAAAATCCAACAACACCTGTTTGTAATAATTTATTACTACCAATTATAATATGAATAGGTGTGGTATAATTTTTTGAAATAAATTCAGAAACTTGTTGAACATAGCTCTTTGTGGTATTATATGAAATTAAAACAGGATTAAATTCATTTACTTTACAATACTCATTTATTACTGTTTGCGAATAGTTTTTAAACGCATCGCTCCAAATATAAATAGCTTTAAAAGGTGGGTTACTTGATGCAATATTTAAATTAGATAAATTTAATGGCATTGTGTAATCCGTAATATTAGCTGAAGGCACTTTTGTTTTAAGGTCTAATAACAATTTATATAAATCTTGTTTCAAATCAATTAACTCAATAGCATTACTCCAGTAGTCATCCAAAATAAACAAAGCTGTATTTGGATTAAATTCAAAATCATTTAACTGAGCTTTTACCCGTTCTGTTCTTAAAAGTTCTTCAAACACTAAACGTTTATGATATAAGTTTTTAAACTGTTTTAATTTATATTGGTACTCATAATATTTATTTAAAATAAAGGCTTGTGAATCAATTGAATCTGTAGTTTCTTTTAAATTAGCTATTTGGTGTTGAGTTAAATAAAACTCTTTTTTATCTTTTTGATTAAACGTTAATGGTAAAGATAAATTCATGCCAACTGAAATATAAGATCGGTTTGGTTGACCTGCATTATACACATCGTAATAGTTATAGCGTGTATATGCTTTTAAATTTATGTCTTTTAAATAGGAAGATTGGTATTTAGCAATTTGTGTGGCATCTATAAGTATTGAATCGAAAGTTGTGCTATTAGTTTTCTGTAATAACTGATTAATATTTATATCCAAAATTGGTAATTCAAAATCAAATGTGTTATTAACTAAATTAACCTGATTATAATTTTGATATAAATGATACTGAGCATTAATATCTGTTGTGTTTTGTATTGCTTTTAAATAATTATCTTTTGTAATATGTTTTATTGCCCAAAGTTTTTCAATAACAGGGATTTGCTTATTGTTTAACTGTTTACGAGCATTAAGAATTTCAATTTTTTTAGAATTAAAATATGATATAATCTGCGTTGTTTGTTTATTTTGAAATGAATTTAATTTGTCGTTTAATTGTTGCTTTTGCAAAGCAGCTTGTTGTAGTTTTAATACTTTGTTTTTAACTCTGTTTTCATAAAATCCATTATTCAACACATCCCAATCTAGTCCAGCAATAGCGCGACGTTTAAAAATTACAATCTCTTCTGGGTCAACAATAGGTGATTTAAAGTTCTCTTGATAGCTAACCGTAGCATGTAATCCAACATCTTTTTTATTGATACGTTGCTGTAATTGATTTAAACGCAATTGTAATTGCTGTTTTTTGTTGGGAGAAGTGCTCTGTTCAATTTTAAAAGGTTCTGCTTTTAACGTCAAAGAAGAATCTACGATAAACGAAGAAAATGTTTTAGTATTTAACTCTTCCCAGGTGTCAGATAAATTTTTGATATACGATGATACCAGTTCGTCTTTGGTTTGTGCAAAAACTGATGTACTATGAAAAAATGAAAGCCATATTAAAGCAATCAAAACACAAATATTTTTTATCAAATTTTTCATGTAAATAAAGGACTATAAAGTTAACCTTTATTTAAACATAGCTATTTTGATTCATAAAATACAATATAACTAATTGATATACAGATTTTTAAATTAATAAAACTATCGTAAACTTAAAAATAATTAGTTTTTAAGCGATAAAAAAC
>JBBIUW010000064.1:0-10123 GCA_037440045.1 Sphingobacteriaceae bacterium | reverse complement strand
TAAAAATATCGACTGTACCTGTAGTCGGTGCACAAAAATAGTATAACCAATCCTTACCACTTGTAGCTATCCCATAAGGACTTAAAGGATTATAATTATCTACGTGTCCACAAGTTGTTCCTGCAGCTGAAAAAGGAAGTGTAATAGGACTTGCAGCAGCAGCAGCAGCATTGTCTCCTCCCTGTGCATAAAGTTTATTAGTGAAAATTAATAAGGAAATTAAAAAAATTTTAATGCTTAAAATTATTCTCATTTTACAAGTGTTTAGTTGTTTTGTTGTAGACTTAATCTGATTTAGAAGCAATATTAGAGAATAAAAATAATTTCATTTTGTAGGAATTTGGCATTTCATGAAAAAACATTAAATGCTCAGTAAAAGTTATTAAACAAGGCTTTTTACTGAGTAAAATTTCCATGAATCTGTATTTTTTTTGTACTTCAGAATAATTTCAGAATACTAAAAAACATATAATTTTTAGCTAATATTCAAGACTTAATTATCAAAAAAATCATATTTAAGCTTAATATTTAAAACAAAAAAACATTAATTCACTCATTCAAAGCGTAATTTCACCATTTTAAAATCGTATTTCACTCAATTTATTTAAAAATAGTTAAACTGATAATCAGGCACTTAACTTTTCTGTAACATTTATTTCAATTTTCAGTGTAACTATTTATCATGTTTCGCATTATAAACCTACAATGCTTTTAGACGCAGTTCATATGGAATTTTCACCCCGATATCACCATACTACAGAGATGTTGCTAGATGAGCAAATGATCATTGAAGCTGCAAAACAAAACCCAGAACATTTTGGGCCATTATACGATAAATACTATAAACAAATCTTTGGATATGTTTACCAACGTATGGACGACAAAGACACTGCCTTTGACTTAACTGCTCAAGTGTTTTTAAAAGCATTAACTAATATTGAAAAATATGAGTACAAAGGTGTACCTTTTGCAAGTTGGTTATATCGTATTGCTCATAGTGAGGTTATGCAATTATTTAGAAATCAAAAAAACCTTAGAACAATTAATGCTGACATTAGTGATTTAAGAAATATTTGTGAAGAAGTTGAAGAAGAATACATGGAACAATACAAAGGTATATTAATGAATGTTATAAAAGATTTACCCGAAGATGATTTACAATTAATTGAATTACGCTTTTTTGAAAAACGTGCCTTTAAAGAAATTGCAGAAATATTAAATCTAACAGAAACAAATGCTAAAGTAAAATTATACCGCATTTTAGAACGAGTTAAAAAAACGCTTACAAAAACATCCAAATAATGGGAACAAAATTTAATCTTGACAGAAAGCCTATTACTGACGAAGAAATTAATTCACATAAAGATTTCGGCGAATTAGTCAATAAATTTAAAAAGCAAAGCATCGAGAAAGCCCGAAGTGATGTAAACTTTTTAAAAAATAAAAAAGTAACCTACTCGGCAATTATAGCAGGTGTCGCCGTTGTTTGTACAATTACTTATTTTTCCGTATTTAAAAAAGAACCACCAAAAGAAACAGCCAATGATCAAATAGTTACTACTCAACAACAACATACCATCTCTCCTCCTCAAAATAAGCAAAACAAAGCTTTTATTACACCTCCTATATCCAAACTAAACGTTCCGTACACTTCCTATAAAGTTAAAGCAGAACAAGGTGCAACAATTAAACACAAATCCAATCCGATAGCTATCGGATCTAAAATTATCATACCTAAAAAAGCCTTTGTTGATAAACAAGGGCATGATATTGTTGGGGAAGTTGAAATTAAATATCGAGAATTTCACAACCAAGCAGATATTATTGCGAGCGGAATTCCAATGACCTATGATAGTGCAGGTGTTCAATCTCATCTTGAAAGTGCTGGAATGATTGATATTAAAGGCTATCAAAACGGTGAACCAATTTTTATAAAACCTCAAAAACAAATTACTGTTGAGTTTGCATCTGAACACAAAGAAGATAAATACAACATGTATGAATTAGATACAGTTGCAAAAAATTGGACATACCTATGCAGAGATAATTCACTCTCAAATAAAAAACAAACTTTACCTGCTAAACAAATACCAAACAAGGAAATTGAAAAAACAGATTCTCCAAAAGCAATAGAGTTACAAAAACAAATAGATGCTATTCCTCCAAAAATTGAAACTGAAAAAACAGTTTATACTCAAAAAGTTAGTCAACTCCCCAAACATACAGAACCAAGTAAACCTACAAAGGCTGTTGCAGGACGTCCTCAATTTCAATTAGAAGTGAATTATAAAGAGTTTCCTGAATTACAAGCATTTAAAAATGCGGTATTTGAAGTTGGAACAGAAAACAAAAATTACAACTCTAAATTAGCAGATGTTACTTGGAGCAGTGCTGAAGTTTCTGAAGGACCTCAAAAAGGCAAAAACTATTTATTAACTTTAAAATTAAGAGAACGAGTAGAGAAACTGATTGTTTATCCAGCTTTAACTGGGGCCGATTACGATAAAGCTCTAAAATCTTATGAATCAAAATTTGCTGATTACAAAACGTTAGTAGCAAAACGAGAAGCCGATGAAAAAAGATTAAAAGAAGAATTTGAAGCTAAACAAACTGCCTTATTTGAAGAAAGAAAACGTTTGAAAGAAGAACAAGTTCAAGCAAATATTAAATACTGGAAAGAACAACAAGCTAAATTAGATGAAGAGTATAGCTCGATGGGAAATCAGGAAAAAGTAGTGCGCATATTTAATATTAGCCGTTTTAATATTTACAATTCTGATTGCCCTAACAGCATGCCTAATCAAGCAAAAATAAATCCAATTTATGTTTTAAATAATGGTTCTTCTAGAATAAATCCAAGTAATATCTACTTAATTTCTCATTCCAGAAATTTAGTATATAATTTACAATATGGTCAAATTCCTTACAACACAAATGAAAAATACAGTATATGTGTTTTAGCAAAAGGTAAATTATATTTGTGTAGCAAAGAAACTTTTTCTGAAATAGTTGCTGCGAAACAAACTAAAATCCCTTTAACTGAACTTGACACGAGTATAAATAATGCTGCTGATTTAAAGAAAGCTATAGGAATATAACGAACCACAAACACCACTACTTATGAAAAAAATTGTATTTGCAACCATTGCATTGGCTACACTTTGCCTTTCTTTTACTAAAGAAAAAACGTTTACACCTCCAGGAACTATTCAAATAAATGATACTTTATTTGCAGATGAAACTGAAATTTCAAATTTTAGCTGGCAGGAATTTGCCAGAGGTCCTAAAGCAATTTATGGAGCAAATTCTAAAGAGCATATTGCGGTTTTACCAGATACTTTAGTTTGGAGAGAAAAATTAGCATATAACGAACCATACGTTCAATATTATTACCGTCATCCTGCTTATAAAGATTATCCTGTGGTAGGCATTAGTTATGAGCAAGCTATTGCTTATTGCAAATGGAGAACTGAGCGAGTAAAAACCTTTTTAACCAGAAAAAAAGATTTCTCAAACCATCATTTTGAATACCGTTTACCTACAAAAGCAGAATGGGAAAATTTAGCAGAAACGTCATCGTTCGTCCTTAATAATAATGGCAAAAATGAAAAAGGTCAAGTGAAATTAAATTGTATAAATCCATTACCAAATGGAGATTGCATGAATGCTCCATATCCTGATGTTACTGCTCCTGTAAAATCATACGAAAAAAATTTTATTGGCTTTTACAACATGTTAGGCAATGTTGCTGAAATGGTTCAAGAAAAAGGAATCTGTAAAGGTGGGAGCTGGAGAAACAGAATAGAAGAATGCAGAGTTGGGAAAGATCAAACATTTACAAACCCAAATTCATGGGTGGGCTTTAGAAGTGTTTGTATCGTAAAAAACACTTCTAATTCTTAAATATTTTATTTACTGAAATAAAATTAGTTTTTTCAAACATTACTTTCAAAAAATAAATACCCTCAGGTAACTCATCTAATGAAGTTGTTATTTTAGAATTTCCGGATTCTATATTTTTAGATTCTGAAATTAAAACTCTTCCTGTTAAATCAGTTATTTCGTAAATCAAATCTCCTTTCACTGGAGCATAAAAATCAAAACCAACAGTAGAATTTGTTGGATTAGGAGCCATGTGGCTTAACATTGCTTTAGAATTGTCAGCTTCTACACTTACAATGTTGGAGTATTTAAATTCTCCATCAAAATCTGTTTGCTTTAAACGGTAATACATCAGTTCTCTAATTGGATTTTCATCAGATACCATATAATTTTTCAATTCTAAACTATTCCCTGCTCCTTTTACTTTTTCAATTGCTTCAAAATTAATTCCATCTAAGGAACGTTCAATTGTAAAATAATCATTGTTTTTTTCTGTCGCTGTTTGCCATTTTAAATTCACAACATTATTATTTCTTACTGCATCAAAAGACACTAATTCAATCGGTAAAAAAGTTAGATTAGAGCATCCACTAGTAGCAACAAAGGATAGATTACCTATAGACACGTATTGTGCGCCTGGCTTTGGAGAAACATTATAATAAGCATTACTAGTTGATGTGCCATAAGCCGGGCGATATTTAATAGTAAATGTTTTTAGAGGAAAACCAGATGGAGCTGAAAATTTAATGGTTGTACTTCCACAAGACGCTCCTGAAGTAGCAGTTACAGTTGTTTCGGAAGCGCTATTGTGACCAATTAATTTCACAACAGAACCAGTAACAGTTCTTGTTACATTTGAAGCTAAGGTTGTTGTAATATTTGCAGCTGGTAATGCTATATTTGAATTATCATAAGTTCCTGATATTTCTAACACATCACAAAATGTGGTGTTTGACTCATCTGAATTAATATCTTTTATAACTAAGGTTACATCCGAACAGCCGTAACCTCCAGAAAAAGAAAACGTTGTGGTTATATGTGAGTTAGTTGATGATACATATGAGTTAAAAAATCCTGCATATAATGCCAAACCGGGATTTAAATAACATGCTGATATACCTGATACTCCATCAACTCTAGGTGTTCCGTCGCCTAAAGTAACTGCATTAGAAGATACTACTGCGCTAATGCCCGTACCAGCATAAGTATAATTAGGAGATGTTCCTGATCTTGTCGCAGTATTCCAATTTAATGTTTGAGCATGGATTATATTAGTTATAAAAAACAAACAGCTCAGAATGGCATTTTTTTTCATGTTATAAATTTTAATACTCAAATTTATTTTCAGAAAAAACGGTTTAGTAGAGGGCTACCCCCTTTGCTATAGAGGGCCAGCACTCTGAAAAAAAGAAAATAAAATGATTATAAAAAAAGGATGAGCACTAAAAAATTGAAATCTAAAAAGAGCTCAAAAGAATATCTATCTCATTTTTTGTATTAAAAGCATGTAAACAAATGCGCAAACGTTCCTGCCCTTCCTTAACAGTAGGGCTTTTTATCGATTTTACAAAAACACCATTCTTGTTTAATTTCTCTTCCATAACTTGGACGTTATTATTTCCAGATACTAACTTACAATGAATAGCGCTCTCACTTTTAATAAAATAAGAAGAGTTATTTAAAAATGAATTAAAGTACTGTATGTTTTTTCTCAGCGCATCAATTTGATTGGTGGAATCAAGAAGTTGATAAGCTGCTTTAACAGCAAGCAAACTATGTTCGGCCATAGCAGTTGTGTAAATAAATGAACGTGAAAAATTAATCAAATACTGTTTTAATTCTTCATTTCCTACAATAGTCGCACCGTGACACCCCATCGCTTTTCCGTATGTATAAATTCTAGCAAAACAATTTGTTTCAATATTTAATTCATTACATAAGCCCTTACCTTTTTCACCAAACACACCAATTGCATGAGCTTCGTCAACAATTAAATGAATGTTATCTTCCTTACAAATGTCGGCTAATTGTTTTAAGGGAGCCTCGTCCCCATCCATTGAGTAAACACTTTCAACAACAATATATATTTCATTGAATGATTCCTTATGTCTGTTTAATAACTCCTGTAAGGATTCAATATCATTGTGTTTAAATTTATAATGTGTTGCAAAACTCAATCTAATACCATCTATTAAAGAAGCATGAATTAACTCATCACTTAAAACTAAATCGCCTTTTTGAGGGACACTAGATAATAGTCCAAGATTTGCATCATAGCCAGAATTATAAATTAATGCTGATTCTGCATTATGAAATATGGCAATATCATGTTCTATTTCATTAAATAAATTAGAATTTCCACTTATTAATCGCGAGCCTGTTGACCCAACTTTAACAGATGAATCTATTTTTTTTATTTGTTCAAAAAGTAACCCTTGAGAAGAAAACCCCAGATAATCATTACTTGAAAAATCAATAGACGGATATAACAAAATAAGGGAGCGTAAGCTCCCTTTATCTTTTCGTTGTTGTAGTAAAGAGGTAATGGTAGATGGATTTTTTTTCGCTCCACTCATATTAAAAAAATTAACCCCTTATAATTTTATACTAATTCTTCTTTTTTTAATTTATCTACAAATGCTTGTTTTGTATTTAAACCTAAAATTTTAAACATTTCCATATCCTGATTATATAATGGATTTGGAGTCGTTAATAATTTTTCTCCTGCAAAAATAGAGTTAGCTCCTGCCATAAAACATAAAGCTTGTCCTTCCATACTCATGCTTAAACGTCCAGCAGATAAACGCACAGCCGTTCTTGGTAATACAATACGAGCAGTAGCAATCATACGCACCATATCCCAAATTGGCACAGGTGGTTGATCTTCCATTGGAGTACCTTCTACTGCAACTAAAGCGTTAATAGGAACTGATTCTGGTTGAGGGCGTAATAAACTTAACGTATACAACATCCCTACTCTATCTTCTACTTTCTCTCCCATACCAATAATTCCTCCCGAACAAACAGTTAAACCTGCTTTACGAACATTATTAATAGTATTTAAACGATCATCAAATTTACGTGTAGAAATAATATTTTCGTAATTTTCTTCGCTAGTATCTATGTTATGATTATAAGCATATAATCCAGCCTCTGCCAAACGTTTAGCTTGATCTTCTGTAACCATTCCAAGTGTTGCACAAACCTCCAACCCTTTACTATTAATGGTTTTAACCATATCTAATACAGTTTCAAAATCTCTGTTATCACGCACCTCTCTCCAAGCTGCCCCTAAGCACATACGGCTTGCTCCCCCTGCTTTTGCATTATTAGCAGCAGCATCTACTTCAGGAACACTCATTAATTTATGAACTTTTACTTCAGTGTGATAACGAGCCGCTTGAGGGCAGTACGAACAATCTTCAGGACAGCCTCCTGTTTTAATTGATAATAAAGAACTTACTTGAACTTCTCCAACTGTATGATGTTGCTTGTGAACCTCAGCAGCTCTGTATATTAATTCCATTAAAGGCGTGTTGTACACCTCTAAAATTTCTTCTTTTGTCCAATCTTTAATTGCCATTTTATCTTTTCTAATTCTAACAAATTTACTACAAATGCCACAATTCACAAAACCAAATTATTGGAAAACTATGTTAGTAATTTTCAGTCATTTAGCAGTATCTTTTTTAAGATATGTGCGTTATTTGTAGTAATGAAGAAAATCATCATTCTATTTTTATTTACATGTGTAATTGGAAAATTATCCGTTAAAGCTCAATTTACTGAAAGTGACGAGCGTAAAAAAATGTGGCGAAAGTCCAGTAAACGCCACAAGCCTCGCGAAGCATATAATCCTTATTTAAAGAAAAAAACTAAAGATAAACCCAGTACTCAACTAAGTAAACAAAATGCTCGTGAACAAAGACGTCAACTAAAAGCGGCGAAAAAACAAAAACGCAGAAGCATGAAAAAATTAGGATACAAAGAAACCAAGGTGAAAAAGGCATAATTATAACGTGTAACTTTTTTAACTTTTTTGGTTATAGTTTATATGAGAAAACTATTACTACTTTTTATTATTTTAAAATTTACTATTACTGCACAAATCTCAAATTCAAGTTTTGAGTCTCAAAGAGATACGCTTAATACATTACCTTCTGATTGGCAGGCAAAACTAAAAACCAATTTCAATTGGAAAATTGACACTTCAACATTTTATTCTGGTAAACAATCATTAACAATGAGTAACGATTTAAATACAGATTCAACTGTATTTTCTTCATTTTCTCAAATATGCCCAATTAATATTGATAAAGTAAAAAAGATAGAATTAACAACTTATATAAAAACAAATAATGTCTCCAAAAATGTGGGATTATGGTGTCAATTATTAAATAAAGACAATAAACAAATTGGATTTTCGAGTTTAGAAACTCGAAACTTAATAATTAAAGGCACAACAAAATGGACTAAATATTCGGTAACATTAATCGTAAATTCTGACGTTAAAAAACTATTATTTGGAGGGTTTCTTAAAGGTACTGGGCAAGTTTGGTATGATGATTTTAATATGGAGTATATTATCAAAAAACCTAGCAAAAGCGCACTGAAATTTTTAGATCAAGTTATAAAAATTACTGAAAATGGGTCAATTGTTAGTGATTCTATAAACTGGACAAAAACCAAACAAGAATTATATGCAATAGCAGCTGGAGCTCAAACAACAAAAGATTGTTATGGTGCAATTAACCATCTTGTTTCTGTATTAAGAAAAAAAGGTGATAATCATTCTGGCTTCTATCCTCCCGAATTTAATCATGAAATTGAAACAGAAAACATGAATGGGGAACAACCTATTGGCAAATATTTTGGTCAATCGATAGGCTATATAGAAGTACCAGGTATTGAATCTGTAAATCTTTCTATCTGCGAAAATTTTGCAACAGATATACAAAGGCTTATTGAAAAAATTGATACTACATATCAAATAAATTATTGGATTGTAGATTTACGCAAAAATACAGGAGGTAATATGTATCCTATGATTGCGGGGCTAGGGCCAATTTTAGGAAATACAACATTAGGCTATTTTACATCTCCAAAACTTAAAATAGAATACACTTGGGAATATAATAATGGTTCCTCAATGGCTAACGGACAAAAAGCTATCACCATTAAAAATCCATATATACTAAAACATAAACCGAAAAAAATAATTGTTTTAATTGGGCCAAATACTGCCAGTAGCGGCGAAATGACAACTATTTCGTTTATTGGAAAAGAGAACACTATACTTATGGGCTTACCAACCGCTGGTTACTCTACAGGAAACGAAGGCCATAAACTATCTGATGGTTCGGTATTAAATTTATGTGAATCCTATTGTAAGGATAGAAATAAAAACATGTACTTAGGTTCAATTAAGCCAGATATACAATTTGAAAACAATTTAAATAATACAGAAGACTCTACCCTCGAGTATGCAAAAACAGTAATAATAAAATAAACATATTATCTCAAATCACTATTAATAATTGACAATAAAATAAAAAATCTAGTTAAAAGATTCTATTGTTTTTTTGATAATAGCTGCACAATCTAATATTTGCTCTTTCGTAATAACTAAAGGAGGCGCAAAACGAATAATATCGCCATGTGTAGGTTTTGCTAACAATCCATTTTCTGCTAATTTTAAACAAACATCCCAAGCAGAAATTCCATCTTTTTCTTTAATAATAATGGCATTTAATAATCCTTTTCCTCTTACTAAAGTAATTCTATCTGATTTAATTGCTCTTAATTCGTTTCTTAATAATTCACCTAATGTATTAGCGTTTTCTGCTAATTTTTCATCTAGTACAACTTGCATAGCTGTCATAGCAATTTTACAACCTAATGGATTTCCGCCATAAGTTGAACCATGTTGTCCGGGTTTAATACACATCATGATATCATTATTAGCAAATACTGCTGATACTGGATACATACCGCCAGACAACGCTTTTCCTAAAATTAACATGTCTGGTTTTACACCTTCATGATCACATGCTAACATTTTTCCTGTACGAGCAATACCTGTTTGAACTTCGTCAGCAATAAACAATACGTTCGCTGCTTTACACATATCAGCGCAAGTTTTTAAGTAACCATCGTTTGGAACGTAAACACCTGCTTCACCTTGAATGGGCTCCACTAAAAACCCAACAACCGTATTATCTTTTAAAGCCTCTGCTAAAGC
>JBBIUW010000063.1:0-10156 GCA_037440045.1 Sphingobacteriaceae bacterium | reverse complement strand
GGTTTGCAAAAAGGAATAAGTTACCTGATAGGAAATAATCCTATTACTGAAATTGCATTTGTCGATGGGAACAAAAAAATTGCAATTGAAGAAACATTTCTTTCCTACCTCTGGAGCATCTCATATGGTCTTGTTGTTGTTTATGACAATGGAATCCTTCAGCCGACCTTAAACGGTACATATAATGGGAAAATAAATCCTAGTGATGAGAGAACGACGAAAGCACTAAGACTATTCGAATACGGATTATCACTAATAGGCAATTTTTCTGAATGGGACAAAGCCAACTTGCCAAACCCTGAAGAGTATGATAACGAAGAAAATGAATATGTTGAAAAAGTCAATAGTGTTTTTCTACATGCAATTAAGTTCATATTATGCCACGAATTCGCTCATGTCTATCTTGGTCATGTTGATGCAGATAATTCTGGAATCTCCTCATCGGATGCTGAAATAAAAAAAGATGAATACTCTGCGGACAACTACGCAATTTCAACTGTTTTACAAGGAGTTACAGATAATCAATCAAAGACAAATATCTGCATGGGGGTAGTAGCAGGTTTATGTGCCCTACTTTTCTTGGATAAAGAACTAACAAGAACAACTCATCCTGATTCAGATTTAAGAATACAAAATGCTATTGACCAATTTAATTTAGCAGAGGACGATAATATTTGGGGTATAGTATGTTTAGCGTTCCAATTTTGGGCTACCAAATACAATATTGACCTTGAATTACCAACAGAAAAAGTAAATACATATAAGGAATTGAGTTTATTTATTTTCAAGAAAACATATACTTTGAGGATGAATTAACTTTTTTAAAGTAGGATATTCATTTTACGTAAAATGACTAAATTTTACGTAAATCTTCTAAAATACGGTTCGAACAACTTCTTGTTAGTTCCACAAATGAAAACTTCCACAAAAGTCGAAAAGAAATAAAAAGGTCTCTTATTGAAATAAGATTGACCTCATTATGTGCCTAACCTTTGGGGCTCTCTCGAAAAGGATTAAACTTTCTTCAATTCCTTCATCCAGGACTTGATAAATTTTTCTTTGTCCTTTTTAACCTCTTTAAGCATCTCCTTTCTATCTTCTGGCAAATCAAAATGTTTATTAGCCCACAAATTTATTTCAATCATAAGAGGAAGTAAATCAATTCCTTTTTGTGTTAATCTATAAAGCACTTTTGCTTTGCTATCTGGGTGTTCTAATTTTTCAATTACTGCATTCACCTCCAAAGTTTGTAATCTGGAAGCTAAAATATTAGTAGCAATCTTCTCTTCCGATTTTAAAAAGTCGCCATAGGTACATTCTTTTTTAAATAGCAAATCTCTGATAATCAACAGAGACCACTTGTCTCCCCATACATCTAAAGAGCAGCTTATAGGGCAATCCGATTTTTTTAATAGCGTCCATAAAATTATTTTAAATAATTACTTGCATATTGCAAGTTGTTTTATACATTTACACTTGCATTATGCAAGCAAATTTACTAATTAATAGTTAAACAGCATGAAAACAACACAAAATATTTTAGTAACAGGCGCATCATCAGGCTTTGGTTTATTAGTTGCATCCGCGTTACATAAAAGTGGTTATAACGTCATTGGAACAAGCCGTAACCCCTCTAAAACAAATGTTCCTTTTAAAATGTTAGAATTAGATATTGTAAACGATCATTCAATACAGTCTTTCAGCAAAGAATTATTCAAACACATTTCTCAATTAGATGTTTTAATAAACAATGCTGGTTTTTATTTATCAGGACTTGCCGAAGAAACAAGCATCGAACAAGGCAAGCAACAATTTGAAACTAATTTTTGGGGAACCATAAAACTCACTAATGAATTACTGCCTTATTTTAGAAAACAACGATTTGGGAAAATAATCACCGTAGGCTCAATAATGGGTTTATTCAATTTCCCGAGTGCCTCTTATTATGGCGCTTCAAAGCACGCACTAGAGGGCTATTTCAAATCATTACGTTTTGAGTTAAACGAATTTAATATTAAAGTAGCGATGGTAGAGCCAATGGGTTTTAAAACCGGTATCATCAGCAACTCATTTGTTGCCGAAGGAAAAATAAATGATTACGATTCTTACAGAAATAAAATTGGAAGATTTTCAAAAGACCTTTTTGAAAATTCACCCGAACCAACACCTGTAATTAACACTTTGCTTAAATTAATTGAGGAAAAAGATCCAACATTCAGTCATCCTGTTGGCAAGGGAGCATCTATGTTTTGGGCTATTCAACATTTTGCTTACAAAACGTTTGAAAAATCAATCATCAAAAACATAAACAAGTTTAAAAATTAAGGCTAATGAAAAAAGATAAAATAATTTATTGGGTTACAACTTCTTTAATAAGTTTAGGTTCATTACTAGCCGTATATTGGTATTTTACAGATATAAAAATTGTAGAATCATATCAGCATTTTGGATTTCCTTCCTATTTTAGAATTCAAGTTGCAATTGCAAAACTGATTGGAGCAATAGTTTTAATTGCGCCATTCTTTCCAGCTAAAGTAAAAGAGTGGGCATATGCTGGATTCGGCATTCTGTTCATCTCTGCATCAATTGTTCACTATATGGTTGGAGACCCTACTGCAAATATTATTGTACCATTCATCAATCTCATCATTCTTACAATATCAAATATCTATTATTCAAAAATTAACCACAAATAACAATTAACATGAAAGCATTCATCGTAAAAAAATACGGCAAAAAAGAAATATTACATTTAACTACTGTTGCCGACCCAACCATAAAAGAAAATGAAGTGTTGGTTAAAATTCATAGTGCAGGTGTAAACTTATTAGATTCATTAATTAGAAATGGTGAGTTTAAACTATTTCTTCCATACAAAGCACCTTTTATAAACGGGCACGATATGGCAGGGGTTGTAACAAAAGTAGGCACAAAGGTTACAAAATATAAAGTTGGTGATGAAGTGTATTCAAGAGTTAGTGATTATAAAATAGGAACTTTTGCCGAGTACATTGCAGTTAAAGAAAGTGATTTGGCTATAAAACCAAAAAATACTTCCATGGAAGAAGCGTCTTCTATTCCGTTGATTGGTTTAATAGCTTGGCAAGCACTTGTAGAAATTGCCAAACTTAAAAAGGGACAAAAAGTGTTTATTCAAGCAGGTTCTGGAGGCGTGGGTACATTTGCCATTCAATTAGCAAAACATCTTGGTGCTTATGTAGCTACCACTACAAGTACGGCAAATATTGAACTAGTTAAAAGTTTAGGAGCTGATTTAGTTATTGATTATAAAAAGGAGAATTTTGCCACCATCTTAAAAGATTATGATGTAGTATTGCACAGTAATAGAGAAGCAAAAGTGCTTGAAGACTCTATAAACATTTTGAAACAAGGCGGAACACTTGTTTCGCTTACAGGACCTCCAACACCCGAATTTGCTAAAGAAGTTGGTTTAGGTTGGCATTTTCAAATGCTGATGCGTTTGTTAAGTATGTCGGCAAGAGGAAAAGCAAAAAAACGTAATGTTAATTTCAAATTCTTATTTATGAGAGCAGAAGGAAATCAATTAAACGAAATTACACAACTTATGGAAGCAGGAATAATTAAACCAGTAATTGATAAAGTATTTCCGTTTGAACAAACCAACGACGCTTTAGCCTATGTTGAAACAGGACGTAGCAAAGGGAAAGTGGTTATAAAAATCAGATAGTTGTTTTGTTTTTAATGAAACTTGGTATTAATAGTTTACCAACTTTTACTATAAAGCAATTAAAAAGGGCAAATTACTGCCCTTTTTAATTGTTATCTGTTTATTTAGTTTTTCTTTTCATAATATCGCCATCATCTACAGTTGTTTTCTATAATAAAATACCGTCAATATGGTTAGCTAAAGCATGCATTTGCTTGGAGAAATTTGTAAATATTATTGTTTTACAGGTTTAGAACAAAACAGAAATATGAGGGATTTTGGATCTATAACTTCGTTTTTTGTTTTAAAAAAGGTTGATTTTTGAGTTTTTTTTGCCAAATGAATTCTATTATTATACTATCATTTGTATATTTGAGCTATGGTCACCAATGAAGAAGTAAAAGATTATTATGATAATGTATTCAAAGATTATCAAAAGAAAACTGGTATAAATATCAGACACCGTACTATTTTCAAAAATTTAAAAAATATTGGACTGAAGAAAAATTCTAATGTTTTAGAAATTGGCTGCGGTATAGGAAGTGTGAGCCATTTAATTTTAAAATACATTAGTGATGGTAGTTTTGTAGGATTGGATATAAGTCCAGAAAGTATTAAAGCTGCAAAACATTTTAATGCTTTCCATAAAAAAGCAGAGTTTCTTGTAAATGATATGAGTAGTTTTACTCATACTACGAAATTTGATTTTGTTGTTTTTCCGGATGTTTTAGAACATATACCAGTAGAGCAGCATTCAAATATTTTTAAAATCATTGCTGATTTAACAACTCCTAACGCTTCAGTTTTAATAAACATCCCAGAGCCTAACCATTTAAATTGGATGAGAAATCATGAGCCAGAAAAATTACAAATAATAGATCAGGCTCTATCTATGCAAGATTTAGTAAACAATGCATATCCTTTTGGGTTCAAATTGTTTTCGATGAATTCATATCAATTACATTACACGGTGCCTGATTATACATCTATTGTATTTAAAAAAAACATGGAAGTAAAAGAAGCAGGAATGATGCCTTATTTTAAAAGAGGTATAATAAATTTATTTTCTAAATTATAAAACAAATACGTCCAAATATTATTTCTGCTGCTATTAAGATAGGTTATATATGAAAAACATTATATTTAAAATATTTAAAAAAATTGGGTACAGTATAGTTAAAACAGATACTCAGATTACCTCGCAATATATTGATATAAAAGATAAAGAGTTTTGGGAAATATATAATTTATGTTCATCATATACTATGACTTCGGTTGAGAGAATGTTTGCATTGTACTCATCTGTAAATTATGTTTTGAAAAATAATATTAAAGGAGATTTTGTTGAATGTGGAGTTTGGAGAGGTGGAAGTGCAATGTTGATAGCTAAAATACTTTCTAAAAAAAATATTACAGATAGAAAAATATACTTGTATGACACATTTGAAGGTATGACTGAACCAACTGAAAAAGATGTTGATTTAAAAGGTAAAAATGCTAAAGACAGTTACGAAGAAATTTTAAAAAATAGTAATGAACCAGGTTGGTGCTTTGCAAATTTAATTGATGTGAAAAGTAATATGAATTTAACTAAATTCACTGAAAACAATATCATATATGTTGAAGGTAAAGTAGAAAATACAATACCTAGTATTGTCCCTCCTTCAAGTATAGCTTTATTACGTTTAGATACAGACTGGTACGAGTCTACAAAGCATGAACTTAATCACTTATATCCAAAGATTGAAAATAATGGAGTTTTAATTATTGACGATTATGGGCACTGGGAAGGATGTAAAAAAGCTGTTGATGAATATTTTAACGAAAATAAAATAAACATACTTTTAAATAGAATAGATTATACTGGTAGAGTAGCCATTAAAACTAATTAAAATATTATATAATCATCATAATTTCACTAGCATTCTCTATTAAATATTACATATGAATAAACAAAAAATTGTTTTAGAGTCTTTTAAATGGATGTTTTCAGATCCAATTAATTTTTTTAAAAATTATAACCGTAATGTTTTTTATAAAAAAAATATTATTAACAAAAAATTTCCAGTTCAATTACCTACTATAGATTTACTAGATCTGTTTGATGGCCAATTTAATGTTGAATTAAATAGATATACTTATTTAGAAAACACATCAACTGTTTTAGATTTAGCCCTACTAAAGCAATTTTCGAAAGATATAGAGAATTGTAATTATTTTGAAATAGGAAGTTTAAGAGGGGAGTCGTTATATAATGTTAGTGAATTTGCCAAGCATTGCACTTCATTAACACTTTCTTTAAAGCAAATGGAAGAGTTTAATTTTAAACCAACTTTATTGAAAAGTGCGAATATGTTTAGTAATGATATAAAAAACTTAACACTTATAGAAGACAACTCATTAACCTATGATTTTTCTAAATTAGGAAAGTTTGATTTGATTTTTATTGATGGAGATCATACTTATAATGGTGTTAAATCTGATACTAAAAATGTTTTCGAAAATTTAATCCATGAAAATTCTATAATTGTTTGGCATGATTATACATATTACACAGAAACTGTCAGACATGAAGTATTAGCAGGTATTTTGGACGGCATACCGTCTGAGTTTCATAAAAATTTGTATCATGTTTCGAATACAATGTGTGCTATTTATACTACTAAAGAAGTTAAAAGCTCGATGTTAAACTTCCCAACTGTTCCAAATAAAACATTTAAAGTACAGGTTCAAGCAACTAGATTATAATTTTGATATCAACCAAATTTATTAAATCTTCTTTTTTAATTACAATAGGTAATGCATTGCCTTTATTGTCAGGTATTGTATTACTTCCATTTTATATAAATGTATTAAGTACTGAATTATTTGCAGAACTAGCTATCTATGTTAGTATAACATTATTGGCTCAATTATTTTTTGGATTTGGGTTTGAGGCCTATATGAATGTTGCGCCTATTAAATACAAGAATGAACCTGTTTTGTTAAAAAGTGGAGTTAGTTCTTTATTTACGATAACTCTTTTTATAGGCATTGGTTTAATTTTAATTTCTTACTTTTTTGGAAATTTTATATTTGAAAAAGTATTTGATAGCCAATTCTCTTTTTTCCCTTTTGGTTTTTTATCCATTATAACAGCCTTTTTCAATAATTTTTTTAAGATTCAAAATAATTATTTACTGAGTCAGCAGAAAGTAAATCATTATTTCATGGCTAATTTTGTTAATTTTTCAGCAACTTTAATATTGTCATTAATTGGTTTGTTTTATTTTGGAAATTCATTGTGGGGACCAATTTTAGGAAGATTATTATCCGGCTTAGTTATTTTTATAATGAGTTTAATTGCTTTTATAAAAGAATTTAAATTCAAGTTGAATATCGAATTTTTAAAAATAGGATTTCAATTTGCTTTTCCATTTTTAATTTTTTTGATATTCAATTGGGCCATGAATTATTATGACCGAATTATTATTGAAAACAATATGGAATTATCAGATTTGGCGATGTATGACTTTGCTACGAAATGTTGTTTACCATTAGAATTTCTCCAAAATGGTTTATTTGCGGCTATTTCACCGCTTATTTATAAGATATGGCGAGATGGTAATATAAATTATAGTACACAAGAAGTGAATAGATATTTTAACGGATATTCTGCTATTTTTTTAATTCTTGTTCCTCTTTCAAGTTTACTAATTCCTTTAGTTGTTCCTCTGGTTATTCATAAAACTATTTATTTCGAATCTTTTAAATACATAGGAATTATGACTGTTGGTTATTGTTTTAAAGCGTATTATTTTGTTTACTACATAGTTATTTTATACAATAACAAAACGAAAGTAATGCCACTAGTTTTTTTAATATTAGGCTCTCTTCAAATTTGCTTAATGCTTATAAGTGCAAAATACTTTGGATTAATGGGAATTATTTTAAGTACACTTTTGGTGAAAATAATTCAACCATTTGTTATTTCTTTATTTGCGAAAACAGAGTTTACTTACAATTATAACAAATTTAAAATAATATTTTTGCCTCTTATTTTCTTAGTAGTAGTACTATTAAGCCAGTATTTTATGGATCGAATTTCTTTTTACGTAGTCTATTCTTTCCAGCTGTTATTTGCTATAACATTTGTTTATTTTGTTTATAAAAATGAATTGCTTTTTATAATGAATAAATATTTAAAAAAATAATATTTATGAATTGATTAAATCGTCAATTAATACTTTCAATTTTCGTTCTCTAATACTGTAATGATATTCTTTAATAATTCTATTTCTTGCAGCGGAAGACAGTTCTTGCTTATTACATGTTTGAGCTTTTTGAAATAGTTTAATTAATTCTTCTGTGTTTTTTTCTTTTAAAATAAAACCAGTATCTCCTATGATATCAGGAATTGCAGAAACACTACTGCCAAAAGGAATGCAGCCACATAGCATTGCTTCGCATAGTGCATTAGGAAAGCCTTCAAACATTGATAATTGAGCATAAAATTCATGTTTTTGAAATTGAAGAGTCAATTCAGTTTGATTGATTTTTTGCATCAATACAATGTTTTTGGGAGGATTTAAAATAGGCGAATTAGGCTCACAACCAATTATAGTAAAACTAAAATCAGGAAGTTTGTTTGCTATTTCAAAAATTAGATCTAATCCTTTTCGTAAAAAAACAACCCTGTTTTCAAATCCTGCAGCTATAATTGCAACAGAATTAGGTTTCCTTTGTTCGCTACCGATAACCCATTTTTCAGGATCGAAACCATAATTAATTTCAGTATATGGCGTTTTTAGATTTTTACAAAAAAATAAAACGCCTTGCTGTGGATATATTTCTTTGTGATAAATATAATCCTGTAGCATTAAAGATTTGTGCACAGGAGCAATATGAGTAGCAAGTTTAAAGGAAAGTTTTGTAAAGAAGCCTAATACTTTTTTATTAAAATTACCATAATTAATTGATGGTATGCCTGCACTTTCTGTTCCTGCTGTAATTAGTAAACATTTTTTGTTAGTTAGTTTAGCAATAATGCATGGTATAATTGATAAATAGCCTGGGAATTTGCAGATGTATATCTCAGTTTTGAAAATTTTTGACAGTATAAAAAAAAATTGTTTAACGAAAAGAAATGGAGTTAGCCATTTTTTTTTCGCATTAAATATGAAAATAGTTACCTCGTAATGTTTTTTTAAAAAATCAATATCTTTTTGAACAAACGTAAATAGATGAGGTGTAACAAATAGGATATGTTTTGATTTTTGCATACAATACTCTGAATTATGCTTTAAAAATACTATTAATTTTAAAATCATGTTTTAATTCTTACTAAATAGTATATTTATATTTTAAAACTAAATGAAAAAAGTTCTTATTATAACCTATTACTGGCCACCAACTGGTGGTGCTGGCGTTCAACGTTGGTTAAAGTTTAGTAAATATTTTAGAAAATTTGGATGGGAGCCTATTATCTATACTCCATCAAATCCTGATTTTCCTATTAACGATGAAACTCTTTTAAAAGATGTTCCAAAAGATTTGACTGTTTTAAAAACTCAAATTTCCGAACCATATGATGTGTATCGGAAGATAATGGGGAAGAAAAAAACAGAAACCGTTAATCAAGGATTTTTATCAGAAAATAAAGAAAATAAATTTCTGCAAAATATGATGATATGGGTGAGAGGTAATTTTTTTATCCCCGATGCTCGTAAATTTTGGATAAAACCATCTGTTACATATTTAACAGATTATTTAAAAACGAATAAGGTTGATGCAGTCATAAGCACAGGCCCTCCTCATAGTATGCATTTAATAGCCTTAGGATTAAAACAAAAACTAAATATACCTTGGATTGCTGATTTTAGAGATCCTTGGACACAAATTGATTTTTATGATCAATTGAAACTTACAAAATTTGCAGATAATAAACATAAAAGGTTAGAGAAATTAGTGTTACAAACTGCTAATAAAGTGGTTACTGTTAGTAGTAACTGGGCAAATGATTTAAATTCATTATGTAATAGACCTATTAATGTGATTACAAACGGATTTGATGCCGAGGATTTTCCATCAGTTGAATCTGAATCGTTATTATCTGGTTTTTTATTTCATCATATAGGCGCGCTTAATAAGGATAGAAATCCACATGTTTTATGGAAAGTATTGGGCGACTTATGTAAAGAAGATTCTTCTTTTAAATCTGATTTAAAATTAAAGTTTACAGGCAAAACTGACGCGGCGGTTTTTGAAAGTTTGAAATTAAATGACATTATGGATAATTCCGAAAAAACGGATTATATGCCACATTCAGAAGTTGTGAAGCTATTACTAAAATCGCCTGTATTACTTTTGCCACTGAATGATACACCTAATGTTTTAGGAATTGTGCCTGGTAAATTGTTTGAGTACTTAGCGGCTAAGCGTCCTATTTTTGCTATTGGTAATTTACAAGGCGATTCAGCTAAAATCATT
>JBBIUW010000062.1:0-10167 GCA_037440045.1 Sphingobacteriaceae bacterium | reverse complement strand
TTACATCGTCCGAATTCCCATAATTTACAAAAGGTAAATCTTTTTCTTTTACTTTTAATAAAGCTAGATCTGTGTTTGGATCAGTACCAATAACTTCTGCTACGTAAGTTCGCTTGTCGTTTAACACGACTTCAATTTTAGTTGCATCATTTACAACGTGGTTATTTGTTACAATGTAGCCATCTTGACTAATAATTACGCCACTTCCACTTCCTTGCATAACATTTGGCTGGCGTTGTCTGCCGCCAAAAAACCAATCTTGAAATGGATCATAAGCCAAATTATTTTTTTGTTCAACAATGGTTTTAATATGAACAACAGAGTTTACTGATTTTTCGGCAGAAGCCACAAAGTCAGGAGCGTTGGATGCAGCCGTTAACCCGCTGTAATTAGTTAATTGCACAGGTGCTGCATAAGGATTATAATTACTTACTTGATTGCTATGTTGTTGATTAAAGTAATAATTACCAGCCAACGCAAATGCGCCACCTAAAGCGCCTACAAATAATGATGAGATTACTTTTTTCATGTTATATTTAGTTTATAGGTTAATTGAAATTTGTTTTGTTGTATTCATAACGCAAAATTACATCAGAAGTTATACGGATATTTTGTTTTTAACAATACTTAACGGCAGCAAGGCTTTTGAAGGATTTAAGGTAAAAAAATGTTAAAAATATTAACTTCTAAAAAAGGATTTGGCTGTTAATATTGTTAGCTAAACTGCTTAAAACTATAGTTAAATAGTTTAAAATAGTTTTGGGAAATTGCGTAATTTTAGTCTCCCAATTTAATATGCGATTTAAATATAAAATACCACCTTTTGTTTTTGGAGTTTCTATTGGCTTATTGGTAGGTGTTGCTTTTTTTATTTTTAAAATCGACGATTATCTAAAAAAAATAAATAAGCCTGATATTGATAATATAAAGATTGTTGAGCAAACGGTTTCAAATACTCCAGCAGACAATAAAGAGGAAACTAAGGCAGGGAAAAAGACAACCATTAATACAAAAAACTCTCCTAATATTAATTACAGTGAGGTAGATGCTTTATTAAAAGAAGATGATATTAAAGTTGCTCAAGAAGAATTATTATCTGTAAAAAACATTAAGGTAATTGATTTAGATGCAAGCTCTAAGCGAGATACTTTAACTGGTCAGTTAGCAGGCGTTACGAGCTCTGATTATCCAAATTTATTTTTTGTGGAGTTTTGGAAAACACCTTTAAATTCTAAAGGTTACCGTATGACTCGTAATAGAGTAATTCTTTATGGCTTATCAGATTTTAGTAGTATCACTATCTATAAGGTAGATGATAATTACTATTTAAAAAATGATGATGTGGTTTATAAAATATCTTCAGGTACAGAGTTTAAACCAATGGAGTTAGTTCAAGACACTGACTTATTAGCAAGAATTAATTAATTTTTTAACATGCAGTTAGAATGCTACAAATATCAAGGTACAGGAAATGATTTTGTACTGATAGATAATCGTGAAAAAAATATTTCATTAACTACCGAACAAATTAAATGGCTGTGTAATCGCCGCTTTGGTATTGGTGCAGATGGATTGATGTTGCTTGAACTTGAGCCTGGTATTGATTTTAAAATGGTTTATTTTAATAGCGATGGTAATGAAAGCAGCATGTGTGGCAATGGTGGAAGATGCATCACTGCGTTTGCTAAACGTTTAAATATTATTACTACTACCGCCAAATTTTTAGCAATTGATGGTATTCACGAAGCGAAGATTACGGATGATAGTGTGTCCTTGAAAATGAATGATGTGAGACAAGTGGAAGTTGGAGAAGATTTTTTTTATTTAAACACAGGTTCGCCACATTACGTGAAATTTGTGAATGATATAGAGCATGTAAATGTATTTGAAGAAGGGAAAAAAATCAGATACAATAGTCGTTTCGCTGCTGAAGGCACTAATGTAAATTTTATAGAAAAAAAAGAGAACGAATTATTTGTTCGTACCTATGAGCGTGGAGTTGAAGATGAAACCCTATCTTGCGGCACAGGCGTAACAGCTGCAGCTTTAATTGCAGCTTTTAAAGGGCAAAGTACAGATAAAAATAATTGTGCAATTAAAACATTGGGAGGAAATTTAAATGTAAAGTTTGATAAGGTTTTAGAAAGTACGTTTTATAATATTTGGTTACAAGGACCAGCTAACTTTGTTTTTAAAACTATTATTGATATTCCAGAAACAACTGCACTTTAATTAGTAGTGATGTTTGCAAACAAATCTATATTTCTTCTTTTTCTATTTTCTAGTTTAATTTCTAATCCATTTTTTGCTCAGCGATTAAATCGTTTAAATAAACACGGTGAACGCACAGGTAAATGGATCGTTTATATAGATGATACTAAAAAAATAAAGTCGTTTGAAGGGAGATTTAGAAATGGAATCACAAAAGGTAAATGTTATTTCTATACCAATGATGGTGTTTTAGAAAGAATAGAAATCAATCGTTTTAAGAAAATGAAAACAACGTTTTATTATCCTAATGGAAAAATAAAACTAAAAGGTAATGCGCGTATCGAAAATTTACCCGATAAAGTACATTACTATTTTTATGGTAAATGGCAAATGTTTAATGATAGTGGTTTTTTAGTTAAGAACCAGTATTATGAAAAAGGAGAGCTTATTAGAACGGAATATTTAGATAAGAACAATAAAACCAATGATTCATTAATTGAAGCACTAAATGTGATTGATAAAGAGTTTGCTATCCATAATACTACATTAACTGATAGTATTAATGCTCATCTAAAAGATAAAGAGCAACGTGTTAAACTTCAAAAAGAGTTACAGTATTTAGATAGTATATCATTCAGTAAAATAACGCATATCATTGATGTGTTTGATTATCCGTCAAAATCAATTGCAGGCGAATCCAACAGTATTCCATTTTATATTTTAAGTTTTGCACCTGTACAGGTAAAAGAAAAATATTTAAATCAATTAATATTAGCAGCAGATAGAGATGATATTAGTTGGAAATCGTTAGCGTATTTTATTGATAAATTAAAAATTGCTAAAGGCGAAAAGCAAGTGTATGGCACACAAGGCTCTTATGACAAAGAGTTTAATTATACCATGTATCCTGTTATAGAACCTGAAAAGCTAGACGAACGAAGAGAAAGAGTAGGGCTAGAGAAAATTGACTAAAGGTTTTCTGATTCTTTTTCCTTAATTTTAATAAACGAATTTAGTTTATGAAAAAAATCACATTTCTATTATTAATAGGTTTAAGCTTTTGTTTAATGAATGCTCAAACATTTATTAAAAATAAATCAAACAAAGCTTTAACATTTAATGAATTAAAAAAACAGTTCAATGATTTTAAAAAGAATAATGATTTAACCCAACAAAAGTATTGGAAAAGCTACAAACGTTGGGAGCAAGAAATGGAATTGCATACTAATGCTTCTGGAGAGCCTGCTGGTTTTGATGAGTACAGAAATGCAGCTATTCAAATGGCTAATTACAAACAACAATTAGCACAGAAAAATTCATCTGCTATTTGGACACCTTTTGGCCCCAATGTTTTACCTAATAACTTAACGGGTTATATGGAAAATGGTATTGGTAGAATTAATTGTATTGCTTTTCATCCTACGGATGCTAATACTTTTTTTGTGGGAGTAGCACAAGGAGGAGTGTGGAAAACAACAAACAATGGCGCATCTTGGACTCCCTTAACTGATAATTTGCCAATTACACGTATCAGTGATATTTCAATTAACCCCACTAATCCAAATGAAATGTATATTTCTGTTTGTGATTTTGAATATATTGGAGTAAGTCTTCATTTAGATGGAAGAAAGAGAAATACACATTATGGCATTGGTGTATATAAAACCACAGATGGAGGGTTAACGTGGGTCCAAACAGGTTTAACTTATAATTTAACAAATGGTGATGCTTCTTTAATTCGTAAAGTATTAATTAATCCATCAAATACTAGTGAGCTATTAGCCTGTGGTGTAAGTGGTATGTATAAATCATTAGATGCAGGAACAACCTGGATTAAGAAATTAGATTCATTGTTTTGGGATATGCATCAGGATCCAGTTAATCCAAATGTTGTTTACGCAGCTACAGGTTGGATTATGAATTCAAACATTGGTAATGCTGGTGTTTATAAATCAACAGATTTTGGAAATACTTGGACCATGTTGAATACAAATATGCCTTTAACCGGAGATATACAACGAGTTAAATTAGCTATTGCTCCATCTAATAATAATATTATTTATGCTTTATGTGTTGATGTAACAGGAGGATTGTATGGTATTTATAAAACGTTGAATGCAGGATTAACATGGAGTTTTATTCCAGCAACTGATAATATTTTATCAGGAGCCTCATCTGGTAGCGGTGCAGGTGGGCAAGGTAATTACGACTTAGGTTTATTAGTAGATTTTTCGGATGCGAATACAGTTTATGTGGGAGGCGTAAATATTTGGGCTACTAGCGATGGAGCAAATACATTTGCACCTGTTGCTCATTGGACAACTCAGTTTGGTGCTACTTTGCATGGCGATATACACTACATGGCTCGTAATCCATTAAACGGTAATTACTTTGTTTGTAGCGATGGAGGAGTATATCAAACAAGCGCTATGATTGCTGATTCGTGGGGAACAAGTGCGTGGCCAACTGTATGGACAAAAATGAATGATAATATTCAGGTAACTTCGTTTTACAGAATTTCTAGTTCAAAAACAACTAACGAACAATTGATAGGTGGAGCACAGGATAATGCCTCTATGTATTACAATGCAGGAGCATGGTCAACAATTTTTGGTGGAGATGGTATGGATAATTGTTTGTTGCCAAATAGCCCAACAAATGTAATTGGAGCAAGTCAATTTGGAAATGTGTTTTACAGTAACGATAATGGATTTAGTTCGTTTTATCCAACCACAAATATTAATAATGAACAATCTGAATGGGTTACGCCTATTGTAGCTGATTATAATAATCCTGGTACTATATACATAGGGCATGAAAATGTATCGCAATCAACAGATGGAGGTTTATCTTGGACACCATTAGCGACTATTAATTCAAATACGTTAACAGGACAAAATACTGAGATTTCTGCATTAGCTGTTTCAAACTCTAACAGTCAGGTAATTTACGCCGCACGAAGAGTGAGATACGAATATGGGCTAAATGGAATTGTATTTAAAACTACAGATGGTGGAGCAACTTTTACCAACATTACTAATAATTTACCAGATAGTTTGTATTACACTAGTCTTGAAATAAATGCGAGTGATGCTAACATCGCTTATATTACAATGGCAGGTTTTAGTGCTACTGATAAAGTTTATACAACCATTGATGGAGGAACTACTTGGCAAAATATTAGTTATAATTTACCTAATTTGCCCATTAATTGTATTAAACAAATACCAGGAACTAATAATTTAATGGTGGCTACAGATATAGGTGTTTATGTTTTAAATTCTGGAACTACAACTTGGGTAAATAATAGTTTTGGTTTACCAAATGTTATTGTAACCGATATTGAATTTAATCAAGCTTTAAATAAAGTGTATATATCTACATTTGGGCGTGGAATATGGGAAGCCCCTATTACTAGTGTTATTACAAATGTAAACGATTCTAAGACTAATAATTTTGAGTATCAGTTATATCCAACCGTAAATAATGGAAATGTTACTTTGATATTTAATAACAGCACACCTAAAACTATTGAAGTGATTGATATAATGGGTAAAGTAGTTTATACTGAAAACACTAAACTGCAAAAAGTGGAATTGAAATTAAATTTAAGTTCGGGAGCATATTTTGTGCGCACTACAAGTAATCATGTAATGGGAGTAAAGAAAATGATTGTGGAGTAGGGAAGAAGATAGTGTGTTAATGCATTTGCATAAGTTCAGTGTTCAACTTTTGTTTATCTAATTATTATTTGTTTGCCTTTTCAGTTATCCCTATAATAACTCCGAAATTGCCATCTGTTTGTATCCATTTTTTTTCAGGCAAATAAGCTCTCGAAACAAATCCATCAAGATACAAGGCATTTTTACACCCCAGTTGTTGGAAATATTTTGCAAAGTCATAAAAATTTATTGCTGTTTTAGATATTGCAAATACCACATTATTGTTAGGTAAAATTCCAACACCATTTCTAATATTTAGGTTAGATGAATTTTCTTTAAATGCAGAATGTATTTGCCCATCTATAACTAACATTGGCCCTGATTGAGTAGCGTATTTAATGTTTTTATGATTTACAAAGTCTGTTGTTTTGCAAACAAAAGGAACATTATCTGTAGTAAGATAAAAAATACCGTTTGGTTTTAAGTAAAAATTCCCATTTCCATCAGCCTTATTTATGTTTTTATGCATTACACCTTCTTGAATAAAAAGTCCTAGTGGTTTGGAATTTTGCATATACATCCCGCCATTCATAGCGAATGTTAAGGTTAAGTTTTTACTTTCAATGTAAGTTTTTAAGTTTTGAATACTCCCTAAAATTTCTCCTTGATCGTTTTTCCAATAGAGTTTCAAATTTTGTTTTTTTGGGTCAACTGTGTATGATAAAATCCTATCATCTAAAGACGTTTGATTCAATTTAAATGAAACTAGCCCAAAAGTCAGTAAAATCAAAAAGCCTAAAAAGATTTTTATTTTAAGTTTCATTTTATGTTGTATCCCTTTTGATTATGTTAGTTTTAAGTTTTTTATAAATTTTTTTGTCAAAGCTATTATCTCGTCTGAGCAAATTGGGCTTGTTTGTTGTTAGCTGCTGGTGGCTTTATTTATTCTATATTAAAGTCAAATATCATTTCGCCAACTTTGATTTTCCCATTGGGGTTTTCAAAATGGATGCCTGTCGTGAATACATATTTTCCTTTTTCTAACGTGAAATTATTTGTTTTATATACACCGTCATATTTCTTTAGATTAACTTTTTCCCTAACTAAAATTGAGTCATCGTTTAATATCTTTTTTATTGATTTAAATGATAGAGTGTAATGTTTGTTGTCCATGATTTCTGACAAGAAATTATTTTTAATTGTAATGTTGCAGATGTTTTGAGTCTTTGAATTAGCTTGTAATATAAAGAAATCATGAAAATTGCCGTTTTTAAAATAAGTTGCCATGTGGCAACCGAAATTTTGGGAAAGGAAACTAATGTCATTTAATTGGGTTTTTAAGTTAGTTATCAGTAGTAACTTAAGGAAATTAGTGTCTTTAATTTTCAATAAAGAATTTGTGTCAATCGCTGTTGCCCTTATTTTGTCTAGGTCTGCATGGAAGAAAAATTTAGGATGTCTTTTTAAGGTGTCACAATAAATATTTATTTGGTTTAGCACCTCTAAATAATTTTTTAGTAGCTGTCTGTTTGATTGAGCATTTAATGAAACTTTATTTTCTATTGTATTAAATATTTTAATTATTGAGTCTTGATTTTTAGAGTAGAATTCAAGGTCGTATCCTTTATAGCGATGGGATTCATAAACTCTATTTTTTATCAATTCACCAAGAAGTTTACTTTTTTCTGTCAGGTCTTTTTGGTATAACGAAATTATAGTATTGTCGTCATGGTTTAGGCATGAGATCAATATCGCTAAACTAAAAGTTAAAAATATAATTGTCTTTGTCATTTTTGTTGTCCTGCCACTTGCCGCTAACTAGCTTATAAGAAGAAAAAAATCACTGTTTTTATACTTTTATAGGACGTAAACATTGTTTTTTTCAATCTATTGGTTTATCAAATATAATAAAAAAAACGCCGCTAAATGTTGTTTAGCGGCGTTTAAATGGGGTAGGTGAGTGTTACATCCAAGCAGATAAAATACCACCCATAATGCCACAGCAAATAATCCAATAGCCAAAGCTAATAGCCATATATTTAAAACTTCTTCTTTCAAATAAGGAGCTAATAACAACTACTGGAGTAATCATAAATATACCAGTAATGGTTCCGTGTAAAGCACCATGTTTAAACGTACGGTAAGCTGTACCGTATTGGTCCATAATGGTTTTGTACATCGCTCCAATTTCGGTATTTGGGTCTTCAAAACCTGATTTAAATAACATAGAGCCAAAATGAAACTGATGAATCACCGCAAACTGAAGAGCAAATGCAAATAAAAAACTCATCACAAAGCTTACTCCAAAAACTACAGCCATGTTAGCTCCTTTCAACTTTTCTTCGTCTAAACCAGCTTCTCTTATCCAAGCTGGAGCAAACGTTTTTGGGCTATACCAAATAAAACCCATTACCATTGGCACTAAGGCCGTTACTAATACTGCTAAAAAATTAATATGCATATGTTTTGTTTTTATGTTTAAATCAAATTTAAGATAGACTAGGGGAGTTTTATTGGCTTTTAGGTGTAAATTATAACATAATGCTGTTAGTAAGCTTAAAATGGAGTTTATGAGTGATTTAACCACATAGGTATATTGGAACACGGATTACGCAGATTGTTATGATTATACAGATTATGTATCGAGAAGTGGTGGTTAGTTGAGTTCTCGATACGAAAATTCAAAGAGGCATAATTTTCTACTCGAACTGACGGCATTATAAAAGGGATAAGTATATTTACTGACTGAGGCTCTCGAAGTCAGCAAAAACAAAAAAGCCTCATCCGCCAGCTGGCGGATGAGGCTTTTAAATGATATGTGTAAGGATTATTCTGCTCCTTCAGCTTTAGCTTCTGCAGATCCTTTAGCGTCAGTCGTTTTTTTAGCACGGCTACGACGAGTTGTTTTAGCTTTTTCTGCTTTAGCAGCTTTACCATTAGAATAAATTTCGTTGAAATCAACTAATTCAATTAAAGCCATTTCAGCAGCATCACCTTGTCTGTTTCCAGTTTTGATGATACGAGTGTATCCACCATTTCTTTCAGCAACTTTAGTAGCTACGTCTTTAAATAACATAGAAACTACTTCTTTGTTTCTTAATGAAGCAAATACTGTTCTGCGGCTGTGAGTTGTATCTTCTTTAGATTTAGTAATGATTGGCTCAACATAAGTTCTTAACGCTTTAGCTTTAGCTAAAGTTGTGAAAATACGTTTGTGCTCAATTAAAGAACAAGCCATGTTGTTCATTAATGCTTTACGGTGAGAAGCTGTTCTACCTAAATTATTTATTTTATCTCCGTGTCTCATTTTCTTAATTATTGATTTGTTGAGTTTTTGAATCGTAGAGTTAACTCAATAACTCTTCAATTCTTTATCTCAATAATTGTTTTTAGTCTTTGTCTAATTTATATTTAACTACATTCATTCCAAATTGCAACCCTTTAGTTGATACTAAATCTTCAAGTTCAGTTAAAGATTTCTTACCAAAATTACGGAATTTTAATAGGTCGTTTTTGTTGAATGATACAAGTTCTCCTAAAGTTTCTACATCTGCAGCTTTTAAACAGTTTAAAGCACGAACAGATAAATCCATATCAACCAATTTAGTTTTTAATAATTGGCGCATGTGTAATGAAGTTTCATCAAATTCTTCTTCAGATTTTTTCTCTTCAGAGTCTAAAGTGATTTTTTCATCAGAGAATAACATGAAGTGATAAATTAAGATTTTAGCAGCTTCTTTTAAAGCTTCTTTCGGGTGGATAGATCCATCAGAAACGATATCTAAAATTAATTTTTCGTAATCTGTTTTTTGCTCAACACGGTAGTTTTCAATCGTGTATTTTACATTTTTAATTGGAGTGTAGATAGAATCGATGAAGATAGTACCTTGAGGTGCAGAATTAGTTTTGTTTTCTTCTGCAGGCACGTATCCACGTCCTTTATCAATAGTTAATTCGATTTTTAATTTAACACTACTTTCGCAGTTAAAAATAACTAACTCTGGATTTAAAATTTGGAAACCATTTGCAAATTTACCGATTTCAGCTGCCGTAAATTTTTCATTACCCGCAAAGTGAATAACGATTTTTTCTACATCGTGATTATCTAATTGCTTCTTAAAACGAACTTGTTTTAAATTTAAGATGATTTCAGTAACATCTTCTACAACACCTTTAATTGTTGAGAATTCGTGATCAACACCTTCAATTCTAACGCTAGTGATAGCATGTCCTTCTAATGAAGATAATAAAATACGACGTAATGAGTTACCTATAGTGATACCGAAACCTGGTT
>JBBIUW010000061.1:0-10208 GCA_037440045.1 Sphingobacteriaceae bacterium | reverse complement strand
AAGAAACGGTGTAGATATTAGTAATTTTAAGCATAACGTAGGCGATGTCTTAACCATTATTCCTCTTGCTAAAATTACATATAAAGATCCAGTCATTGAAAACGAATATGTAGAAGAAGTAGAAGAGGAGTTTGAACATGAAGCACGACATGAAGAAGAGAAATTTACTTCTAAAAAAATAGTTTTTGATGTGGAACAAAATCAAAAATTTTATCGTGTTTCAATTACAAAAACTATTGATGAAGATGAGGGTTTAGCGGGTCATATGTCGGCCGTTATTTTTGTTTCAGCAATCTGTATGTTGATTATTTTAATTATTGTAAATGTATTTGTTTATTACAATTTGTTTGCGCCACTATATGTTTTAATAAAAGATATAAAAACGTTTTCTGTTCAACAATCAATAAAAATTAATCCTCCCGCAACAAGCACATCAGAATTTGTTGTGCTAGGAAACGAAATAAGTAAAATGTCTGAGAAAATAATTTCAGATTATAGTTCCATAAAAGAATTTATGGAAAACATGACTCATGAAGTGCAAACGCCTTTAGCAGTTATTAACTCCAAAATAGAGCGATGTTTTCAAGACAAAAACTTAACCGAAGAGCAAGCGATGTTATTAAGCGAAGCGGCTAAATCTGTCAATAAATTATTTAATATTAATAAAGGATTAACTCTTATCGCAAAACTAGAAAACAGACAATTTCATAATGTTGAAGAAATAAATCTTAAATCCCTCATGCAACAAAGGGTTAATTACTTTTCAGATTTTATTTCCAATAAAAAAATTACAATATCCGAATCGTTTCTGGAGGAAATCACGATAGTGATGAAACCCTCCTTGGCAGAAATTTTAATTGATAACTTAATTAAGAATGCTATTCAGCATAACATTCAAAACGGAACTATTAATATCATATTAAAACAAAACCTATTAACAATTGCCAACACGGGAGAGGTTCCGCAAGAAAACACTACTGCATATTTTGATAGATTTTACAGTCAAAAACCTCAACAATCATTGGGGTTAGGATTATCAATCATCAAAAAAATTGTAGAATACTACAATTATTCTGTTAGTTATAAATACGAAAATAACCTACATCAAATTACGGTTGACTTTAATCAAACCACTAAAACAACTTAATTTGTTTGTTCTCTGTGAGAGCCTCTTTATAAACTAACAATACCCTATTTCGAGCAAACGCATGATCAACAATGGACTTAACATATTGTGGTGTATTAAATTCTGGTACCCATTTTTTTATATACTCATACTTTGGATCAAATTTTTTAGTTTGCTCTGTTGGGTTAAATACTCTAAAGTATGGCGCAGCATCACAGCCACTACCTGCCGCCCATTGCCAACCACCATTATTAGCGCTTAAATCAAAGTCTAATAGTTTTTGTGCAAAATAAGCTTCGCCCCAACGCCAATCAATTAATAAATCTTTTACTAAAAAGCTCGCCACAATCATTCGCACTCGATTATGCATAAATCCTGTTGCGTTAAGTTCTCGCATACCAGCGTCTACAATCGGAAATCCAGTTTTACCATCGCACCATGCCTTAAACTCACTTTCGTTATTCCTCCACTCTATTTTATCGTATTGTGGTTTAAACGAATTTTTTGCTGCATGAGGAAAGTGATGTAAAATCATCATATAAAAATCTCTCCAAATTAATTCATTCAGCCATGTTTCGTTTAACAACATGGCTTGTTTTGCTAAAGCCCTAATACTAACAGTTCCAAAACGTAAATGTAAGCTCAACCTACTTGTTCCATGGATAGCCGGAAAATCCCTTTGTTCCTTATATTTTGTAACTACGGACTTACTAATAGTTGTAGAAGGGAATTCTAATCCTGATGTTTCAAACCCTAAATCATGTAATGATGGTATTTCAAAACTATTAGTTTGTATAAAATTTTTGAAATATTTTTTATTAGGATACGGCTTAACGTGAAAATCGGTTAAACGTAATTTCCATTTTCTGCTGTATGGTGTAAAAACAGTGTAAGGTTTGCCATCGTCCTTAACTACTTCATCTTTTTCAAAAACACATTGATCTTTATAGGTTTTAAAATCAATATTATGTTTTGCTAATAGTAATTTAATCTTATCATCTCGCCCATTAGCATAAGGTTCATAATCATGATTGGTAAATACTGTTTGAATAGCATACTCTGTTCTCAATTCATTAAACACATCCTCTGGCGAAGAATAAAAAACCTTAAGAGAAGATTTTAGCTCCCGTAACTGTTCATTTAACTTTAAAATAGACAAATGAATAAATTCTACTCTTCCATCTTTTTTATCTTCTAATTTATCTAAAATGTTTTTATCAAAAATAAATATTGGTAAAACTGGCTCTCCATTTTTAAGGGCATAATACAATCCTGCGTTGTCATCTAATCGCAAATCTCTTCTAAACCAAAATACATTTACTTTTTCCATCTTATAATAAACCAATAATATATTCGAAAGTTTAGAAATACTACAAATTCATGAGTTAAAATTAATTATTTTTAAGCAATGAAAATTGTATATAAAAACATCCTTATTAATTCACTTATTGCAATTGTCATTTTATTCTTGGGTGGATTAGCGCTTTTCTTATTTTTGAAAGGAAAAGCAGATACAGATGCCTTAGAAGAACTTTATATTCAACAAAATTTTATTAAAAAAAGAATTAACGCAGGGGTTAATATTGATATTTTTAAATTAAACACAGGCGATAACGTTCTTGTAAAAGAATCAAAGCTGTTTTTATACAAGGATCCTGTCATAAAAAACGATGTAGTATACGACTTATCAAAACAACGCTTATTAAAAGTAAAGAAAATTATTTTCGATGTAGATCAATCCAAAAAACATTATCGTATAACGATTTCAAAAATAATTGATAAAGGTGAGGACATAGGCGATAGCATAGGCTCTGTTATGATTTCGTCAGGACTTATTATGTTAGTTTTATTAATTTTAATAAACATTTATGTATACTATATCATGTACAGTCCTTTTTATAAACTCATGAAAAGTATTGAAGTTTTCTCTGTACAAAAATTAGTAAAAATAAAACCACCAAAAACAGATACCGAAGAGTTTGTTACGCTAGGAAATAAAATAAGTGAAATGTCAGGTAAAATGATTACTGACTACACTTCTATTAAAGAGTTTATTGAAAACATGACTCACGAAACACAAACTCCTTTGGCAATTATCAACACTAAATTAGAAAGATGCCTACAAGATAAAAACTTAACGCAAGAGCAAGCAGAGCTTCTAGTAGACGCCTCCAAAGCCGTTAAAAATTTATTTAATTTAAACAAAGGTCTGTCATTACTGAGTAAATTGGATAATAAGCAATACAATTCTCCAAAAACAGTAAGTGTAAAAGAATTGGTTGAAGACAGAGTTGATTATTTTTCTGATTTTATTGAAGCACAAGAAATTATTTTGACAAAAAATTATGTTCAGGATAATTCCATTTTTATAGATATTTACTTAGCAGAAATTCTTATAGATAATTTATTAAAAAATGCAGTAAAACATAATTTTAAAAACGGACAAATTTTTATAACACTTAAAAACAAACAACTTACCATTGCTAACACTGGTAAAGTACCAACAGAATCTACTGACCACTTTTTTGAACGTTTTTATAGCCAAAATCCTCAACAGTCTTTAGGTTTGGGGCTTTCAATCATCAAAAAAATAACAGATTACTACAATTATCAGATTTCGTATAATTATGTAAATGATTTACACCAAATAGTCATTGATTTTAATAACACCGATTTAAAATAATTGTTTACAGTTGTTATGTAGATAGATTGTCGGTCAAAAATTGAAAAATTTCATGTAATTTCAGCACTTCTAAATAAACTTATTTAAGTCATGGAATTACAACAATTTCAACAACACATATTACAAGGTATCCCTAACGAATTACCTCAGATAAAAGTTTACGAGCCAACTATCAATCATGCTCCAAAACGTAAAGAAATTTTAAATAGCGAAGAAAAAAAATTAGCTATTCAAAATGCGCTTCGTTATTTTGATGCAAAACATCATGCTGTATTAGCCAAAGAGTTTGCCGAAGAGTTAAAAACATATGGTCGTATTTATATGTACCGCTTTCGTCCTAACTATAAAATCTATGCGCGTCCAATTATGGACTATCCTCATCAAAGCATACAAGCAGCAGCTATCATGCACATGTTAAGCAACAACTTAGATTATGCAGTTGCACAACATCCACACGAATTAATTACGTACGGGGGTAATGGAGCTGTGTTTCAAAACTGGGCGCAGTACTTGCTAACTATGCAATACTTAGCTACTATGACAGATGAGCAAACCTTAGTTTTATATAGCGGTCATCCAATGGGACTATTCCCTTCACACAAAGATGCTCCACGTGTTGTTGTTACAAACGGTATGATGATTCCTAATTACAGCAAACCGGATGATTGGGAAAAGTTTAATGCACTTGGTGTAACTCAATACGGACAAATGACAGCTGGTTCGTTTATGTATATCGGCCCGCAAGGTATTGTGCATGGAACAACCATCACTGTAATGAATGCAGCTCGTAAAGTCTCTAAATCAGAGGAAGATAGATTAGGAAAATTATTTATTACTTGTGGTTTAGGGGGAATGAGTGGTGCACAACCAAAAGCAGCAAAAATTGCAGGCTTAGTATCTATTACCGCAGAAATTAATCCAAAAGCAGTTCACACACGTCATTCACAAGGTTGGGTAGATGAAGTATATGATAATTTAGATACATTAATTCCAAGAGTTAAAGAAGCACAAGCAAAAAAAGAAGCAGTGTCAATTGCCTATCAAGGAAACGTAGTTGATTTGTGGGAACGCATTGTAAAAGAAGGCATGAAAGTAGATGTTGGTTCTGATCAAACATCTCTTCATAATCCTTGGGCAGGAGGGTATTATCCAGCTGGATTATCATTAGAGCAAAGTAACGATATGATGGCTAACAACCCTTCTCAGTTTAAAGAGGAAGTTCAAAAAACGTTAGTTCGTCACGCTAATGCGATTAATACTCTTACAAGTCAAGGCATGTATTTCTTTGATTACGGTAATGCCTTTTTATTAGAAGCTGGAAGAGCTGGTGCAGATATTTATAAAACAGAAAAACCTGTTAAAGGAGGTATCGTTGGCGCCACATTCCGTTACAACTCTTATGTACAGGATATTTTAGGACCAATGTGTTTTGATTATGGATTTGGTCCATTCCGTTGGGTTTGCACAAGCGCTGACGAAAACGACTTACGCAAAACAGATGAAATTGCTTTAAGAGTTTTAGAAGAAATTTATAAAACGGCACCTCAAGAAATTAAACCACAATTACAAGATAACATTGTTTGGATTAGAGATGCTATGAAAAACAATTTAGTAGTTGGTTCTCAAGCCCGCATTTTATATGCTGACAGCGAAGGTCGTGTAAAAATTGCTGAGGCAATTAATAAAGCCATTGCAACAAAAGAAATTTCTGCACCTGTTGTTTTAGGTCGCGATCACCATGATGTAAGTGGAACAGATTCTCCATATCGAGAAACATCTAATATTTATGATGGTTCAAAATATACAGCAGATATGGCTGTGCATAATTTTGTAGGGGATGGTTTTCGTGGAGCAACTTGGATTAGTTTACACAATGGCGGCGGCGTTGGTTGGGGCGAAGTTATTAATGGTGGCTTTGGAATGGTGTTAGATGGTAGTGCAGATTGCGACAGACGATTAAAATCAATGCTGTTTTGGGATGTGAACAATGGTATTGCACGCCGTGCGTGGGCTCGTAACAAAGAGGCAAACTTTGCTATTAAACGCGAAATGGAACGTACACCTAATTTAAAAGTAACTATTGCGAATTTAGTAGATGAACAGGTTTTAAATAATTTATTTTAATGAAAAAAATAATCCTTTTGTTTTCTCTTGCAGTTTTAGTTGCCTGCAACAATGAAAAAAAGCAAGAAGCTGAACATCAAAATCAAGATGTATCTTTTGATGCTTATAAAGAAAGATTTATATTACACTTATGGGAATTATACCCTGGCTGGGCAAGTTCACAAGGCTATCATAATTATGATAGCATACTTGTTGTTCCAAATCAGGAGCAACGAAATAAAGAACTAGCATTCTGTAAAGCAAATTTAGACTCTCTAAAAAAATTTGATATAACTGCTTTGTCTGATAATAATAAAACAGACTACCATATGATTGAAGATCAATTAAATTCTTCGCAATGGTATATCACAGAGTATAAATCATTTGAATGGAATCCTTCTGATTATAACGTATGTAGCGGTTTCGCGGAAATGCTTGCTAATAACTACGATTCTCTTGGTACGCGTTTGCATAATTTTTATTTACGCATGCGAAATGTAAAGGCTTACTATGAAACAGCAAAATTAAATATTAAAAATCCAACGATAGAACATACACAATTAGCTATTGATCAAAATTTAGGAGGAATATCTGTCTTCGAAGAAGATCTTATTGCAGCTTTAAATAAAGATAATCCAAGTAAAGAAATTCGCGACTCATTTATTGTTTCTGCTAAGGCTGCTGTTGCTGCAATTAAAGACTATGTAAACTTTCTCAAAACACTAAAAAATCCTACACCACACAATTTTCGTTTAGGTAAAAACTTATACGAAAAAAAGTTTGAGCATGATATTCAATCTAGTTTATCTGCGCACGACGCTTACAAAAAAGCAGTTGAGCATAAAACAGAATTACATAAACAAATGTTTGAACTTACTCAACAATTATGGCCAAAATACTTGAAAAACAAGAAAATGCCAGAAGATAAACTACTGGCCATTAAACAAATGATAGATGTCCTTTCTATTAAACATGTTGCTGCCGATTCCTTTCAAACCGAAATTGAACATCAAATTCCTAAACTCGTTAGCTTTATAAAACAAAAAGATTTAATCTACATCGATCCTTCAAAACCATTAGTGGTTAGAAAAGAGCCTGCCTATATGGCTGGTGTAGCTGGAGCTTCAATATCTTCTCCTGGACCATATGATAAAAATGGGAATACCTACTACAATGTTGGAGGATTTACTGGATGGTCTAAAGATCAAATAGAAAGTTATTTAAAAGAATACAACCACTACATCCTTCAAATATTAAATATTCACGAGGCTATTCCAGGACACTATACTCAATTAATTTACTCTAATCAATCTCCTAGTATTATCAAATCTATCTTTGGAAATGGTGCCATGATAGAAGGATGGGCTGTATATACAGAACGTATGATGCTAGAAAGTGATTATGAAAATTCTCCAGAAATGTGGTTAATGTATTATAAATGGAATTTAAGAACTACCTGCAATACTATTTTAGATTATGCTGTTCATGTAAATGATTTAACTAAAGAAGATGCCATTGATTTGCTTACCAATCAAGCATTTCAGCAACAGGCCGAAGCAGAAGGAAAATGGCGTAGAGTTACATTAACTCAAGTTCAACTATGCTCTTACTTTACTGGCTACAAAGAAATTTATGATTTTAGAGAAGAATTAAAGAAAAAAGACGGCGACAAATTCAATCTAAAACAGTTTCATGAAAAGTTTTTGAGCTACGGCAGCGCTCCAGTTAAGTACATTAAAGAATTGATGTCGGTAACAAATAGTAATTAATCATTTCGTAAAACAAACATTAAACCAGCAACAGTAAATGTTCACAATAGACACCCACACACACATTATCCCAAAACATATTCCTGATTTTACAAAAAAATTTGGTTACGGGAATTTCATTCAACTCGATCATCATGCACCAGGAAGAGCTTGGATGATGCAAGGAGACAAACGTTTCAGAGAAATTGTTGAAAATTGCTGGGACCCCGAAGTTCGTATAAAAGAAATGACAGAACATAAAGCAGATATGCAAGTTATTTGTACAATACCTGTTATGTTTAGCTATGATGCAAAACCAAATGATTGTTTAGAAATATCTCAATTTTTAAATGATGATATTGCAAACACAGTTAAACAATATCCTGATAAATTTATTGGACTAGCTACTGTGCCTATGCAAGATACCAAATTAGCGGTTCAAGAATTGGAACGCTGTATGAGCATTGGTTTTAAAGGTGTTCAAATAGGAAGTAATGTAAATAATATCAATTTAGGTGAGCCACAATTTCACGACTTTTGGGCCGCTTGCGAAAGAACAAATGCTGCTATTTTAGTACATCCTTGGCAAATGATGGGACAAGAACACATGACTAAATATTGGTTACCATGGTTAGTTGGTATGCCTGCCGAAATTAGCCGTGCTATTTGCTCTATGATATTTGGAGGCATATTTGAAAAATTTCCTAAACTAAAAGTATGCTTTGCTCATGGAGGAGGCTCTTTCTTACCAACCATTAGTCGTATTGAACATGGCTGGGAATGCCGACCTGATTTAGTAGCTATTGATAATGAATTTAATCCTAAAAAATACTTAGGTAAATTTTGGGTAGACTCGCATGTATGTGATCACAAAATGTTACAGTATATCATTGATTTAGTTGGCGAAGATAAAGTTGTGCAAGGTTCGGATTATCCGTTTCCGTTAGGAGAAGCAGTTCCTGGAACGTTAGTTAGAGAGGCTCCTCTTTCAAATTCTACTAAAACTACTATTATGGGAACTGCTGCTAAAGCTTGGCTATCTTTGTAGTTGGTTAATTGTAGAATTATAGGATTGAAGAGTTGTTTTTCGGAATAACACAATCACTCCTAATTCAATAATTTCTACTAACCACAAATCAATAATTCTTTAACTCAATAATTAATAAAATGTCTCACTTCACAGATCATCAGCTAAAACTCTTAACCTCGGTTGAAGGTAAAACTCTTAAAAAAGTAATGATTTATTTTTGGGTTAATCGTTTCAATCCTAACGCACAAGTTGATTTAATTGACAATGTAGAACTAGTCTTTACAGATGATTCGTCTATTGTTATAACCTGTAACGAAGATAGTACTGGTATCGAAATTATAAACGACTTTAACTATGAAGAAGAAAAAAGTCAATTAAAACAAGAGTTTGGAGATAAAATTAAAATGATACCAATTGATGCATCAACCACAAAAATGTGGACCGATGTTGTTGGAGAAACCGTAGAAGCTTTTGAATTAAGTAGAGAAGATGAACAGTTTTTAAATGATGCTTTAATCATTAATTTCGGAAATGAAAAACGATCTATTGGTATCAGTCCTAATGATGGGTTAATTATTGATTATTGGGAAGATATTTAAACTGGTAACAGAATTAGTCGTTTCAAATCACGAATTAGATGATAAAAATCATCGATTCGTCTGATTTGGAAAAACAAGTGCCGCTGTTTGCTAGATTCATCAATAAAAAACCCAGTTATTTAGAATTATTATAAATTACACAAACTGTTAATAAATTCTAAAAAATACTACCTAGATATACAACATTCTGCTATTTTTGCACGGTGATTTTTGTCATTAAAGTGTCATTAAACAGCCATAACATACACAAAATTAGATATAATTCTATGCATAATAATATGTCTCATTTCTCTTTAAAATCCTTATTTGGCGCGGTTTTTCTATTTTTTGCTTTCTCCTTTGGATTGAAAGCTCAAGATGGTGCTAAAATATTTAAGCAAAACTGTGCCGTTTGTCACTCATTAACCGATCAAAAGTTAACAGGTCCTGGTTTAGCAGGAGTTGCTGGTCGTGTTCCAAAACCGGCTGAAGAGTGGTTAACTGCTTGGGTAAAAAACAACAATAAAGTTATTGCTTCTGGCGATGCTTACGCGAAATCTTTAGTAGCTGCTAATGGTGGCGCTGATGGAATGAGCGAGTTTGAGTTTTTATCTGATGCTGATTTAAAAGCTTTAGTTGCTTTTGTAATTGCTCCACCTACACCAACTGCTGAGGTAAAGGTAGACGGGCCAAAAGTTGATGGAGGTCTTGAAGAAGAAAAAGGCGGAATTGATCCTTTATACTTATTGTTAGGTGCAATTGCAGTTCTTGCTATTGTTTTAGGTGCATTAAGAAGCGTTCGTCACTCTTTACAAAATTCTTATAACAGAAAAGAAGGAAAGCCTGAAACAGAAGAATTAACTTTTGGTGACGAAGTAAAACAATGGATCGGCGGTCACCGTCGTTTAGTTGGTGTGTTTACTATTATTATTGTATTCTC
>JBBIUW010000060.1:0-10233 GCA_037440045.1 Sphingobacteriaceae bacterium | reverse complement strand
TATTTTCTCAAATTTTTTCGTGTAATATAAAAAATTATTACATTTGGCGTCCCAAACGGTAGGTATAGCTCAGTTGGTTAGAGCACCAGATTGTGGTTCTGGGGGTCGTCGGTTCGAACCCGATTACTTACCCTAAAAGCTTGTCATTTCTGACAAGCTTTTTTTGTTTAATATAACTACATTTATACTTAAATGAAGACAATCCTTAATCTGTTTATAATCTTTACATGTTTTGTATCAAACATAGTTGGTCAAACCTATCCGAGCTTTGGCAATGATATTCCAGTAACCATCAATGGTTTAAGTTTTGATGCCATGGAGCCAGCTTTATCAGCAGATGGAAATGCCTTGTTTTTTAATAGCTTAAACGATGGGGTGACCACAAGTCTTTACTACGCCTCTAAAGTAAACGACTCTGTATTTAATTTCATAGGGCTTGTTCCAATAGTTAATCAAACCGTAACTCCTCACTTAGATGGTGTAGCGTCCCTCGATTCTTCAAATAACTTATATTGGGTATCAACTCGTAATTACCCAGCTTCATATCATAACTTACAACGCATCAGATTTACTGGAACTGGGTACACCAATTTTGGATCTGTGTATGGCGATTTCTACATTAACTCGCCTGGCTATTTAATTATGGATGCTACAACAAATTATACAGGCAATACACTAATATATTGTAATGCTTATTTTAATAGTTGTGCAGGTGGCGCACCTTGCAAATCATCAATGGGTATTTCTCAAAAAATAAATGATTCAACCTTTAATAAAGTGTCAAATACTAATTTATTAATGGCAAATATTAATGACAGAACAAATTATATTGTATATGCTCCAAGTATTTCAAAAGACGGATTAGAGCTTTATTTTACTAGATTACTTCATAATGGATCACAAACAGAGATTATGGTATCCGTAAGAAATAATACTAACATGCCTTTTGGCCCACCAATGTTATTAATAGGTGCGCCAAATTTTTTACCAGAAGCAGCAACTATAAGTTCTGATAATTCAAAAATATATTACCATAAAAAAGTTGGAGGGGTTTTTAAATTGTTTTTGAGATATAAAACGGTGCCCACAATTACAAAATCTTCAATCAACAAAGTAAATTCAATATATATTTATCCAAATCCAACAAAAAACTCTATTCGTATTCTTTCTTCTGAAAATACAACTAACAAAACCATTGAAATATTTTCTGTTTTAGGTGATTTGATTTATAAAACTAATGATGCGTCAAAAGAGATAGATTGCTCTCTATTTCCTAACGGACTTTATTTTATTACTATAAAAGAAAGTGATACTATACTTATTACTAGAAAATTTATTAAAGAATAAATTTTAAAAGTATAAATCGTCTGTTTTTAAACGTAGATATCTGCTTACAGAAAGCGCAGCGCTTAATCCAGAGATTAAGACTCCTAATGCCACAATACCAGCAAATAAAACAGCTAACAAATTAGGGTCCTGTAATTGCATTAAATCGGGAATATAATTAGTACTTAATACTAAAAATCCTGCAAGTAAAAATCCTGCTAAAATACCAGCTATAACACCTTGTCTCACCCCTTTTAAAATAAATGGCATGCGAATAAATCCTTGTGTTGCTCCTACCAAATACATGGTTCTAATTAAAAAGCGTTTGGCGTAAATTGATAAACGAATGGTATTATTAATTAAAGCAATAGCAACTATTAAAAGTAAACCGCTAAAAATTAAAATATATAAACTAATTAATTTTGCGTTTTCATTTACTTGTTTAATCATGTCTTTGTGATAAATAACTTCTTTCACAAAATGTTTTTGCATAATTTGTTTTTCAAACCCAGATAAACTATCAATGTTTGCATAATCCGAATTTAGTTTTACATCTAATGATGATAATAAGGGATTATAGCCTAAAAAGGAAATAAAATCTTCTCCTAAATCTTTTTGTAATTTTTTTGCCGCTTCGTCTTTACTAATATAATCAACCTGTTTAGTAAATGCAGAAGAACTGATTTCTTGCTTTAATATATCTAACTCAGCCTGAGTAGTTGTATCTTTTAATACAACCTGAAAGCCTACGTTTTCTTTAATATGGTTAGATAATTTTTTAGCATTAATCACCACTAAACCTAAAAGACCAAGCATAAATAATACTAATGCCAAACTGATGACAACAGTGACTGAAGATGTTTTTAATTTTTGAGTAGCAGTTCTATTCGACACGATTAATGTTTTTAATATCTACTAAAAGTAAGGAGTTTATAAAAACACCTGCTGAGATATCAAACGAATAATTAACAGGTAGTTGTTTGTTTATGTTTCTCCTGTAGTGTTATAATAAAAAATCAAAGTAATAAATCTGGACGACGAATTTTAGTTCTTTCTAGCGACTGTTCGTGTCTCCACTCTTCTACCTTTTTTGTATTACCACTGGTTAAAATATCTGGTACTTTCCATCCATTATATTCCGCTGGACGAGTATATACTGGTGGCGATAATAAATTGTCCTGAAAAGAATCGGATAAAGCGGAAGTTTCATCATTTAAAACTCCTGGTATTAAACGGATGATGCCATCGCATAACACAGCAGCTGGTAATTCTCCCCCGCTTAAAACATAATCACCAATTGAAATTTCTTTAGTGATAAAATGTTCTCTCACGCGCTCATCAATGCCTTTATAATGACCACAAAGCACAATAATGTTTTTTAATGTAGATAACTGATTACAAGTGCTTTGTTTGAGTGTTTCTCCATCTGGTGTCATGTATATAATTTCATCATAAACCCTCTTTGCTTTTAATGCATTGATGCAATTTGCAATAGGTTCAATCATCATTACCATACCTGCCCCACCGCCAAATGCATAATCATCCACTTTTTTATGAGGTTCTATGCCGTAATCTCGTAAATCAACTACATTAACTGTAACAAGTCCTTTTTGTGCCGCGCGTTTTAATATACTGTGACTAAATGGACTTTCTAATAAAGGGGGGTGAACTGTAATGATATCAATATGCATAGTCAAAATTAACAAAAAAAAACAGGAATAAAAGTCTAAATATGTGGCTTAAATTACATCTATAAACTATATTTGTTTATCAATTTATATAATCATGAAACATTTATTTTTAGCTATTGCATTATTTTTTGGAGTACAATTAGTAGCACAAAAAAAAGATAAGAAAGAAAAAGAAGATGCAAAAACGTTTTATAAAGATGCTACCGTTGAAACAGATGATTATAATATTTATGTAATAGATGTTGTTGCTGTTGATGGCTACGCAAAATTTAAAATTAAAATTTTTAATAAAACCAACGATTATTTATTGGTAAAACCTTCTGAATTTGTTTACACGGCAGGAGACAAAAAAGCATATAGCAAAGACAAAACATACTCTGTTCCACCAAACGAAGAAGAGTCTGAAGTGATTGATTTTAAAGGGCAAGATATGCAAGCAACAAGCTTTACTATTGATTTTAAAGGAATTTATAAAGCATCTGCCGCAGGTAAACCAATTTCAATTCCAGACTTTGAATTACCAGCAACCAAAAATGAGTTTACGGCAGAAAACTGTACATGTGTTTTAAAAAAAGCAGATTTATCTACAGATAAAACTGTTACTAAGTTTTATTGTTCCTATAATGGTGATGGCGTAACTATTATCAATCCTGTTAAAGCATCCTTGATTATGCCAAATGGACAAGAAAATGCAAATACAAAAAGACACAAACCTATTATCTTAGAAAAAGGCAATACCGATGACTTTTTTATGGTTTACTTAGAAGTTAAAGGTGCAGGTGATATGCAAAAAAAGAAAACTCAAATAAAGTGGAATGATACTTTCAGAGAATCTAAACTATTGCTAACCCCTGCAACAAAACTCACTTTTGAGAAAGAGTCGAGTAAAAAATAAATTATTTTTTCTCTAATCTACCCCAAACTCCAAGCGGCAATTTAATTCCACTTTTTGCATGTAAATATAATTCTCCAATACTTAAATTGGATTTATGTTTAGCAGCAAATGGTTGTAGTAAATTTTCTGGCACTAATGCAGAAAACCCTAGCGAATATGCATTTAATATCAAAAGGTGTTGTTTGGGGTCTAAAATATCCAAAACACTATTAACCATTTCTAAAATATTTTCTTCTAATTTCCATTTTTCTCCATTTGGTCCGTGGCCAAATGCAGGAGGGTCTAAAATAATTCCTTGGTAAAAGTTTCCTCTACGTTGTTCTTTTTTAGCAAACTTCAACGCGTCATCTACCATCCAGCGGATGTTATCTAGGTTTGATTTATTCATGTTTTCGTTTGCCCAAGTAACCACTTGTTTAATACTATCTACATGAGTAACATCTGCTCCTGCAGCTCTTGCTGCTATACTTGCACCACCTGTGTAAGCAAATAAGTTTAAAAATTTAGGTTTGTCTAAGCCAACTAAATAATCATAAATCACATCCCAATTACAAGCTTGCTCTGGAAATACACCTACATGTTTAAACGAGGTTAAGCCTAAACGTAATGTAATTTGAGTATCACCTAAAGGGTAATTAATTGTCCATTGATCCGGCATTTTTTTCAGTGCTTTCCAATCGCCACTTGAACTGCTTTTTGGAACAAATTTAACATGAGCTAATTTTTCCCACTCGCTATATGAATAACGTTTTTTCCAAACAGCTTGTGGTTCGGGACGAATAGTGATGTATTTTCCAAAACGTTCTAATTTTTCAAAATCACCACAATCAAGTAGTTCATAATCTTGCCAATGGGTAGGAGTTAATAATTGCATAGGATAAAGTTAGGAGTAAGAATTTAAAGCTTTGACATTTTGCAAAGAAGTAGTAAAAAGGAGGTTGTTAATAAATGGGTTTAGTGAAAGAAAAGTACTCCTTGTAAAACCTTTACCTTAGGTAAATCTTAAAACTATTTTATGCAAAAATTACAATCATCTTTTGTAGCTCTTATCAGTGTGTTTTTCTTTTGGGGATTTGTGGCAGCAAGTAATGGTATTTTAATTCCGTTGTTTAAAGATAAATTTACCTTAACTCAGTTTCAATCGCAATTAGTTGATTTGGCTTTTTATGCGGCTTATGCAGTTGGTTCTATTATTTATTTTTTTACATCACGTGCCATTGGCGATCCGATCAATAAAATTGGGTACAAAAAAGCATTAATATTAGGCTTATTAATTTCAGCAGTTGGTTCATTATTTTTTATACCGGCTGCTAGTTTAAATTCATATCCATTATTATTATCAGCCTTATTCGTCATTGGATTAGGTTTTGCCTTACAGCAAATTGTAGCAAATCCCTTTGTGATAAACTTTGGCGCTAAAGAAACTGGCGCTCAACGTTTAAATTTAGCAGGAGGCATTAATTCATTTGGTACTACTATTGGTCCTGTAATTTTAAGCTATGCATTATTTGGTAATATCAGTGGTCCTGCTGCTGCTGATAGTAGCTTAGATGCCGTAAAAACACCTGCTCTAATTTTATTTGCTTTATTTATTTTATGTGCCAGCATCTTATGGTTCTCTAAATTACCTGAAGTAACAAACTCCGAAAAATTAGATAAAGATTTAGGAGCATTAAAATATCCGCAATTAACATTAGGCATGATTGCCATTTTTATTTACGTTGGTGTAGAAGTAACTATTCAAAGTAATATGGGGGCATTATTAGCAATGCCTGAAATAAAAGGATTAGACCACACTAAAATATCACACTTCATTTCTTTGTATTGGGGAAGTTTAATGATTGGGCGTTGGACTGGTGCATTAGCTGTTTTTAATTTTAGTAAAACAGTAAAAATAGTTATGCAATTTATTACTCCATTTATTGCCTTTGGAGTGATATATGGTGTAAACTATTTAAGAGGAAGTAATGTGGATGATTTCTTATTTTACATTCCGTACATCTTAATTGCAACAGCTATATTCATTTTTTCTGGAGATAATCCAGCACGTACATTAATGATTTTAAGTTTAACCGCTTGTGTCATGATGATTATTGGGTTAGTGAGCACAGGGAATTTAGCTTTATACTCTTTTATAAGCGGAGGATTGTTTTGCTCAGTTATGTGGCCTTGCATTTTTGCATTAGCCATTAATGGTTTAGGTAAATATACCAACCAAGGTTCATCGTTATTAATCATGATGATTTTAGGGGGTGCATTAATTCCACCTTTTCAAGGTATTTTAGTTGACACTTTAAATCCTCATATGTCGTATATTGTAACTGTTTTTTGTTTTGGATATTTAGCATGGTATGCATTTAAAGTAAAATCAATTTTCAAAAAACAAGGCGTTGAATTAGAATCTTCTAACTCAAGTGCAGGACATTAATTAAGTAATTAAACAGTATGATAGTAACAATAAACGTAAAATTAGTAAACTCGAAATTTGATCAGGCATATGCTGATAGAGATAATGAAGGCGAAGAAACAGAAGATAACATCAGATATTTATGGGAAGATGAGTTTGAAGTAAAAGGTAATGTTACCAACTTTAAAGTAATTAATAATACTACGTATCTACTAAATGGGTTATATCCAAACGATGATGAATTCAGTTTCGAAATTCCGGATATGACCGTTTTAGAATGCACAATGGATAATGGTTCTGTCACATTATTACCATTTTCGAAAAAAGCAATTAGTAAAACCGAAAAAAAGGAAAATAAAAAAGGAATGACATTTAATGTGTTTTTAAAAAGTACAAAAGAAATTGTTAATCCCATGACCGGAGTTTATATTTTAAAAGATGATTATCCAAAGGAGCTATTAGAGCTATATAGCGATGAAGAAGAATAGTTTAATAGCGATATTGTTTATTTGTATTTCATTGAGTGTTTTTGCTCAAGAACAGAAAAACATTGTGCCAATTATTCCTTATCCTAAAGAGTGTAAAGTACTTTCAGGAAACTTTATGCTATCTCCTGAAACTAAAATTATAGCTCCTTCAACTTTTTTAAAAGATGAAATAGATTATTTAAATAATTATTTGAATAATCATTACGGTTTCACATTACAAAGGGCAGAAAAAATTCCTACAGATAACAACTATATTTTATTTCAATTTCCAGATTGGGAAGCAGGATTAAAAGAAAATTATCACTTAACTATCAACGAAAAACACATTGCTATTTTAGCAGAAGGAAACGGTGCTGGAAATCTATATGCTATTCAAACATTAATTCAACTTTTTTTATCAGAGAAGACTAAAAGCATAAAGCTTCCCTGTATTGAAATTAAAGACTCTCCAAGGTTTGAATGGAGAGGAATGCACTTAGACGTGTGTCGTCATTTTTTTCCGGTTTCATTTATCAAAAAATACATTGATATGTTGGCTATGTATAAGATGAATACATTTCATTGGCACTTAACAGATGATCAAGGATGGAGAATTGAAATAAAAAAATATCCGAAACTAACAGAAATTGGAGCTTGGAGAAAAGGCACCATGATTGGCCCCTACAGCGATCAAAAATTTGACAGTATCAGATATGGTGGTTTATATACACAAGAACAAATAAAAGAAGTGGTAGCTTATGCTACAAAAAAACACGTTACCATTGTTCCTGAAATTGAAATGCCAGGACATTCTGTTGCTGCAATATCATCTTATACATGGTTATCGTGTACAAATAAAGAAATAGATGTAGAAAGGGGTTGGGGTGTTTTTGAAGATGTATACTGCACGAAAGATTCTGTGTTTAATTTTTTACAAGACGTGTTAGATGAAGTTGCTGTTTTATTTCCTGGGAAATATATACACATTGGCGGAGACGAAAGTCCGAAAACAAGGTGGAAAGTTTGTGCTCAATGTCAGGCAAGAATAAAAAGTGAACATTTAAAGGATGAACACGAACTACAAAGTTATTTTATCAAGCGCATTGAAAAATACCTTAACTCAAAAGGAAAACAAATTATTGGTTGGAATGAGATTTTAGAAGGTGGCTTAGCTCCTAATGCTGCAGTAATGAGTTGGCAAGGAACAGAAGGTGGCATTGCTGCAGCTAAACAGAAACATTACGCCGTCATGACTCCCGGCTCTCATTGTTATTTTGATCATTATCAGGCCTCTCCTGCAGATGAACCCTTAGCTTTTGGTGGTTATACGCCATTAGAAAAAGTGTATTCATATGAACCTATTCCATCTGAATTAAATAAGGAAGAGCAACATTATATTTTAGGCGCACAAGCAAATATTTGGACAGAGTATATCTTAGATGAAAAACACGTTGAATACATGTTAATGCCACGTATGATGGCGCTATCAGAGGTTGTATGGTCGCCAAAAGAAAACAGAAACGAAACTGATTTTTTAAATCGTTTGCAAACTCATTTTTTATTATTAAATAAATTAGGTATCAACTATGCGAAAGCCATTTATAAAGTAGAACAAAAAGTAAATCCATCTTCAAACCCAAACTCTATTGAACTAGAATTAAAAGCAAATCCTTCGTTAGGTTCTATTTATTACACAACAGACAATTCAGAGCCAAAACAAAGCTCTGATTTATACACATCTCCCATTAACATACCAAAAGATGTCACAATCAAAGCAGCACTATTTAAAAATAAAGAATTAAAAGGAAAGATATCTGTAAAAAAATACAACATCAATAAAGCAACAAATAAATCTATTACTTTAAAAACTCCTGCGAGTAAATCGTATAGCGGAGATGGAAGCTTCACCTTAGTAAATGGTGTAGTTGCTTCACTGCCAAGAATTAGCAACCAATGGTTAGGCTGGAACGGAAACAACATGGAAGCCATCATAAACTTAGAAAAAGAAGAAAGCATTTCCGAAATAAATGTTGGATTTTTGAAAGAAGAATTAAGTTGGATTTACTTACCGAAAGAAGTAGAGTATTTTGTTTCTAATGATGGTGTTCAATTTACTTCAGTTGGAAAAATATCAGCAAACGAAATCAGCAATGAACGTTTTGCAATCTTAAATATAAAATCGGTTAAAGCAAAATATGTAAAAATAATCGCAACAAACTTCGGGAAAATTCCAAGTGGCAAACCAGGTGCCGGAGAGGATGCTTGGTTGTTTTGCGATGAAATACAAATTAAATAATATGACTAGTAGAAGACAATTTATAAAACTATCCGCATTAGCATCTTCCCTATTTGCTTTTAATAAAAGTAAAGCAGCAGATTTGTTTTTGGAAAAATCAAAAAAACAAATAAAACCAATTGTTATTTCTACATGGCGATTTGGCGTAGAAGCAAATGCAGAAGCATGGAAAACTTTATCAACTAACGGAAGAGCTTTGGATGCTGTAGAAGCAGGAGTTAAAATCCCGGAAGGAGATCCAACAGAAAGAAGCGTCGGTTATGGTGGTAGGCCAGACAGAGATGGTCGAGTAACCTTAGACGCTTGTATCATGGATGATTTTGCAAATATTGGTTCTGTGGGTTGTTTAGAATATATTAAACATCCTATATCTGTGGCAAGAGCAGTGATGGAAAAAACACCTCATACCATGTTGGTTGGAGAAGGTGCATTAGACTTTGCATTATCACAAGGATTTATAAAAGAAAATTTATTGGTAAAGGAGTCCGAAGATGAATGGAAAGAGTGGCTAAAAAAAGCAGAATATAAACCAAAAGTAAATATCGAAAATCATGATACTATTGGTATGGTTGCTTTAGATATGAATGGGAATTTATCAGGTGCCTGTACAACAAGCGGAATGGCTTTTAAGATGCATGGACGTATTGGTGATTCTCCTATTATTGGTGCAGGATTATTTGTAGATAACGAAGTGGGTGCAGCCACCGCAACAGGCCATGGAGAAGAAGTGATGCGTATAGTTGGAAGTCACACAGTAGTTGAGTTAATGCGTCAAGGATACTCACCTGAAGAAGCTTGCAAAAAAGCGGTAGAACGAATTTTTGCAATCGCAAAACGAAAAAATAAAAACCTAGACGAGATACAAATAGGATTTATTGCGATTAATAAAAAAGGAGAGCATGGAGCCTATTGTTTACAGAAAGGATTTAATTATGCAGTGTACTCTCCTGAAATAAATAACCAACTCATAGATGCAAAGCACATCATCTAACTATAAACTCGAGATTGCTTGTTTCAATTTAGAATCTTGCTTGGCAGCACAAAATGCAGGTGCTGATAGAATTGAGTTTTGTTCCGATTATTCGTTAGGAGGAGTAACACCAAATCATGATGACATTTTAAAAGCAAAAGAGTTATTCATATTCCTTTAC
>JBBIUW010000059.1:0-10253 GCA_037440045.1 Sphingobacteriaceae bacterium | reverse complement strand
GCATTGAATTAATAAACGATGCATCTTCAATATTTGTTAGTACAACATTTACAGTTGAAGAAGTTGCTGAACAACCATATTGAGAAGTTACCACCACGCTATAAACACCATCCTGAGTAACTGTGTAAGACTGGGCAGTTGCACCAGATATAAGCGTATTATTAAAATACCATTGATTATTTGTGCTTGAACTAGACATTAACACATTTCCAACTAAAGTAACCGTAGGTGTTGGAGGTGTACTGCCAACAAAAACGGTGGCAGTAGTCGCAGTACTACAAGCTCCGCTAAATCCAGTCACTGTGTAAATAGTTGTAGTAGTTGCTGTAACAACTAATACTGAAGAAGTTCCTCCTGTTGACCAAGAATAAGTACTTGCTCCACTTGCAACTAAAGCCTTAGATTGTACTTGACAAGCTGTGGCAGAAGTAACAAATAGTACAGGGGGATTAGTAACAGTAATTGTGTTTGTGTATACCGAACTTGAGCCATTAGCATTAGTTGAAACTAAAGACACTGTATATACACCAGCAGAAGTATAAGTTACTGTTGGGTTCTTAATTGCAGATACCGCTGGTGATGCGCCAGTTAATGTCCAACTCCAAGCAGAAGGTAAGCCTGATGATTGATCTGAAAAAACAAAAGGAGTATTCACACAAGCCGATGAAAAAGAAGTTGAATAATTAGCAATCGGTAAAGAAGATGGATTAGAATATAAATCCGATTCCCACACACCTCGTCCATATGTTGCTGCTCTTAATTTGTTTGTTGGATAAAATATTTCGAAATCATTTACAATTACATTTGGCAATCCTGTCATATAAGGTGTCCATGTATTCATACTACCATCTCTGTAATAAACACCTACATCCGTACCTACATATATAGCATCATTTGAATTATTTGTATAAACAACACAGTTAACAGGTAAATTGGGAAGACCAGAAGATATATTTGTCCAAGTTGAACCACCATCTGTAGTTACAAAAACTTTATTAGCTGCCGAATATCCCGAAAACGTAACAAATACATTATTAGCATCTAAATTATCTACGACAATTCTGGTAATTTGTGCAGAGCCTGTAGGTAATGTACTAGTAATCGTTGTCCAGTTAGTTCCTCCATTTACTGTTTTATAAATACCACTTCCTGAGGCAGCATATAATACAAGAGAGTTGGATGGTGCAGCTGCAAGAAATAACAAACTTCCGCTTGATGAAACAGTTCCCATTTGTGTCCAAGTAGTTCCTTTATTTGTTGATTTATAAACTTGCTGATAGCCACAATAGTAAGTATTGGCTACATGTGGAGATTGAATAATTGGTGCAACCCAAGCGGCAGTTCCAGTTAATCCAGCAGAAATACTTGTCCAACTTCCTCCAGCATTATTTGATATATTAAAGTCACCATTAACATAACTTTCTACTAATACATTATCATTGCTCCAATCTACAAAACAATCAGCTCCATCTCCTCCATATACTTGATCCCAACTTGTACCGGTATATAAATTACTTCCGTTATCCTGATGACCTGTTAAAATATAATTCGCATTAGATGTAGATTGTCCCATACGATATATTTGTGCAATATTCATCTGACCATTAATAGAAGACCATGTTATGCCATTTGTTGTTTTTGCTATTCCTCCGTCTGTTCCCACATAACACGTTGTGCCAGTTGCATATTCTACTACGTGTAAATCGGCATGCACATACGGTTTACCTCCACCACCATACCAATGTGTGTTTAGAGTCCATGTAGTTCCTCCATTAGTAGATTTCCAAGTATTAACACCTCCGCATATTATTTCGTTTTTATTTGTTGGTGAAACTCCACATGCAATATCATACCAACCTTGTCCTCCTGTATCTGTTCCTGCAACATCCCATCCAAAAATGTTTGGGGCACTAGACATCAGCGTAAATGTTACTCCTGCATCTATCGAACGATATAAGCCACCAAAGGAGTTATCGGATGCGCTTCTTAAAACATAAACATAATTTGCATCAGCTGGAGTAACAGAAACTACTTGTCTCGCACCACCCGAAGTTAAACCTGAAGTTACTTGAACAAACGAAGCAGAAGTGTTTCCTCCAGTAACTGATTTGTAAAATGTAGTAGCCGTAACAGCGTATACTGTACTTGTATCATTTGGACGATACTCCATGTCTTTAAAATTCCCAGACTTTACCAAAGCCCAGCTTGTACCAGCATTGTTTGTTCTATAAATTCCTTGTGAGGTAGCTGCAAATAATATATTAGGATTCAAAGGGTTAATTAAAAGTCTACCTATAGTTCTTTGACTAGAAACAGAATAAGTTAATCCAGATGCTAACCATGTTACTCCTCCATCTGTTGACTTTAACACACCCGTAGAATGAGTATCTCCAGCATCAATATCACCTGTTGCTAAATACATAATACTGTTATTTTGCGGATTTATGGCTAAATCAGAACAACCTAATACCTCTAAACTATTTGTGTTAGTTGTCCAAGTTACACCTGCATCCGTTGACATCCACATGCCACCTGCAGCAGTTCCAACAAAAATAGTATTTAAGTTACCAGGCATAAATCTTATAAATGTAATACGTCCTGCATCTCCACCTACAGGCGAACCAAAAGGTCCTAGGGGTGTCCAATTACCAGAAGTTGAAATAACAGTTTTAGCATTTATTTTTTGAGCAGCTACAGGATTTTGCATTAAATAATTTTGAAATTCTTCCATTGCTTTTGCTCTAGAACCCAATTTCATATCACCTGTTGGATAAACTCTTGGCTCTGTAAACCATTCCCATCTTCTAAATGCTTTATAACCTTTACCTCTCTCATAAGTTCTATTTTGCCAGTAAGAATTAAATTCTTGTTGTATAGAATAAAAATTTTGAGTTGTATCATGAAGTTTTTCTACCCAAGTTTGAGCTTGGATATTAAAATAAAATAACAACAACAAAACAGATAGAGATTGAATACGTAATTTCATTACAGTTTTTGTGTTAGTGATTATAGCACTAATCTAAAGCAATTAATACAAAAAAACAATCAATTAGATGTGTAAAATACTGTGGATATTGAACTCTTAAGCCAAACTATTTGTAGGAAATCTGGATTAAAACATATCAAATAAAAAAGCCGCTCATTAATGAGCGGCTTAATAAATTATTTATTTTTATTTGGCAATTGTTGTCTTTGTTTTGCCATTTCCTCTAGCTTAGTTTGAAAACTAGATTTTTTCTCAGGCTTCTTCATATTTGCCAAAAGTTGTTCTCTAATTTTTCCATCATCAATAAATTTTCTCATTAACCATGTTTGTAGGAACGTAATAATATTGGCTAAGAAATAATACCAACTTAAACCTGCTGCATAACTGTTCATAACCGCTAGGAAAATAACAGGCATTAAATACATCATGTATTTCATACCTGGCATTTGAGTTTGTTGTGGTTGCAACATGGCTTGATTCATCCATGTATAAATAATGGTAGAAGCAAACATTAATATAGCAAACAAACTCACATGATCACCAAATCCCCAAACTTCAAATCCAAAATTGTAAACCGAATCATATGTAGATAAATCATCTGTCCATAAAAATCCTTTTTGTCTTAATTCAATAGCTGCTGGGAAAAATCCAAACAAAGCAATTAAAATTGGGAATTGTAACAACATAGGTAAACAGCCCGAAAGCGGATTGGCTCCTGCTCTTCTGTAAAGAGACATTGTTTCTTGCTGTTTTTTAATAGGGTCGTCTAGCTTTTCATATTTAGCGTTTAACTCATCTATTTCTGGTTTTAAAACACGCATTTTAGAACTACTCATGTATGTTTTATATGCAATTGGGAACAATAAAGTTTTTAAAATTAGCGTTAATATTAAAATAATAATTCCACTATTTAATCCTGATAATAAGCTAAACAAAGGTATAATCATCCATTTGTTAATGTAGCTAAATACGCTCCATCCTAAAGGAATAATTTTTTCTAAATCAATATCATAAGCCTTTAAGGTGTTATATTGTGTAGGACCAAAATAAAAAGCCATTCCAAATTTTTCTGAAGAAGAATGTTTATATGGAATAGATAATTCTGCTGTAATTGTTTTTACATATTTTGATGCTTTGTTTTCTGAAGTTTTAACAAAACTACCCTCTTTTAAAAATTCAGAATCTGCAATTAAAGTAGAATTAAAAAAATGTTGCTTAAAGCTCACCCATTTTATATTGTCTTCATTTAACAATACTTCATCGCTTTTTCTTGCATTAATATAATCAACGCCTTCTTTTGTTTGATTATAGTAGGCAGTAGCAGCTTCTCTTTCTTTTACAATATGTTTTTCTTGAGAAGGTAGTGCTTGCGACCAATGCATAGTTACTTTATTATTTTTATTAGAAATGATATTTTGCATTCCAACAAAATTCACATCATAATCTAACATATAATCGTTTCCCTTTAAAGTATAAGTATACTCTATGTAACTTCCTGGGTTAGTAGTTTCCAATTTTAAATTAATAGTAGCAGAACCATTCCCCGAAACCGTTTCGGCAAGCGAAGAAGCTTTAAAATAAAAACTATCAGTCGTTAAACGCATAGTGTTTGCATATGCGTCAAATTGTAAATATTGTGATGTAGAATCACTATCAAATAAAACCAATGGCTCTGTTTTTCCATAACGTTTGTAATTTTTTAAGATTACCTTCTCAACATTACCGCCTTTAGTAGAAATAAATGCTTTTATGTTTTCGTTTTCAATAGTTACTACTTCTTTTTTTCCTACTGATGCAGGAGCAAAATCTTTGTAAATATTTGTACGTTGAACCTGAAGAGCTGAATCAGAAACTGGGGTTTTAGAAACTGTATCATTTAATACAGTAATTTTTTTAGCAGCTAGCTTAGCTTCTTCCGCTAATTGTGCTGTTTTAGTTGCTAAATCAACAGAATCTTTAATGTGTTTGTTACGAGCTATTTGTTCTTTAGTTGGCCCTGTTAAAGCAAGCCATGTAATTAATATGGCAGCTATTAATCCTAAACCAATAAGCGATTTTTTATCCATGATAGGTAATAATTTTAGGGTGCAAATATACGTGTTTTTATTAACGAGAATTCGTCAAAAATTGATAAATAGGCGAGTTTATTCTGGGAGTCGGTTAAAAGTGTTTTCTGATGCTTTCAGCAATTTCCTGAAACTCTTCTTTAGAAAGACTTAGTTTTTCGTTCGAAAAAAGCATATCATTCATTGTATTAATCGGAATAAGATGCACATGAGCATGCGGAACCTCTAAACCAATAACACTCACGCCTACTCTGTTACAAGGTATTGCTTTTCTTATAGCAACAGCTACTTCTTTTGTAAAACGCATTAAACCTTCATACGAACTATCATCCAAATCAAACAAATAATCTGTTTCTTTTTTTGGAATAACCAAGACATGACCTTTTTTTAGAGGAAAAACATCTAAAAACGCAAGGTAATCATCGTTTTCTGCAATTTTATAACAAGGGATTTCTCCTGCCACTATTTTAGAAAAGATACTTGACATACTTAGATGGAAATTTCAATAATTTCAAACGTTATTACTCCAGCAGGAACGGTAACATCTACTTTATCTTTTACTTTTCTTCCTAATAAAGCTTTCCCGATTGGAGAATCAATCGATATTTTACCAGATTTTAAGTCAGCTTCATTTTCAGCAACAATGGTATATTTCATCTCCATGTTGTTTTTTAAGTTCTTTATTTTAACCGTTGTTAAAATACTCACTTTCGAAATATCCAGTTTAGAGCTATCAACAACTCTAGCATTAGCTACAATTTCTTCTAATTTAGCAATTTTAATTTCTAATAAACCTTGTGCTTCTTTTGCTGCATCATATTCAGCATTTTCTGATAAATCACCCTTATCTCTAGCTTCAGCAATTTGACGAATAACATTTTTGCGTTCAACTGTTTTAAGTTGCTGTAATTCGTCTTTTAATTTTTGTAATCCCTCTTCTGTATAATATGCAACAGCTGCCATTTCTTGTATGTTTTAAAAATAAAAGAATCCCGAATAAATTCGGGACTCTTTAAAAAATTCATTAAACAAATATACTAATTATAAATTAATTCTTGCTCCAAAAGTATGAACTCCACCAAATGGGTTTGTAAAACGGTAAGAATAATCTACTGCAAATGTTGATTTCTTTTCTCCAAAAGGAATTTCGATAGTTGCTCCACAAGATGGTCCAGTGAAAGCAGTTGTTCTATTTCCTTCGCCTTTAAAAATACCTTTTTCAGCAGTCATACCAGCACGAACCATTACGATATCTTTCCATCCATATTCTACACCAACCAAGAAGTTATCTTTAGTGAATGAGTTAGAAGTAAAGTTACCAGCTAAAGTAACACGGTGTGTTTTAGATTTCCCTGTTGAATCTTTCAACATATAAATATCATATGCTCCAGAGATATTTAACAAAGCTGGCAATTCGAATGCATTTGATCTATTATTTATTGTTAACTGATATTCATTTCCATAAGCATTAGTAACAGTTCTTTGAGAAGATAAACCATCTCCTTTATATTGCATTTTTGGACCAATGTTCTTTAATGCAACTCCTAAATGAATTTGATCGTATTTACCAGTGTGGTATTGAATACCTGCATCAATAGCAACGCCTTGAGCTTTAAGATTATCAATACCTTCTGATATTACCCTTAAAGTAATACCTCCAGAAATATTATCAGAGAATCCTTTAGCATATGATAAAGCAATATTAGTAAAACGAGGGGTAAATGTACCTAAACCACCTTCTGGTTGATCTTCTGTTGTTCTTTCGATTTTACCAGCATTGATAGACATAATACCTAAAGCAATAGCGCCAGTTTCACCAACTTTTTGGCTAAAACCAAACGTATTAATATTAATACCAGTACCTACTAACCATTTTGAATGCATGAACATCAATTCAGTTTTTCTAGTCCCAGCAATACCCGCTACGTTAGTGTATTGAGCCTCTAAACCTTTTACGCGAGCACCATTTGCTCCAGCCCATCCAGAAGAACGAGCATAAGGATTAATTAACAACTGCGATGCTCCTGCTTGCCCAGCACGTTCAGGATTACCTGCTTGTGCCTGAAAACCAGTAGCAATAAAGCTACCTGTTAAAACAACGCTTAATGATATATTTAAAAATGACTTCATAATCTTATTTTTATATAGTATTTAACGACTAGTAACTTTGTAAATCCAATGGTCTCATTACACCAAACCATTTAAGAATTTTTTCACCTACACCTGGTACATCAATATGTATAATGTATAATCCACTTGCAACTGTGATACCACTTTGATTTTTCAAGTCCCAATCTTGGTAAGGTAGACGTTTAGATCTAATGAAATCAGATTCATTTGTATTCAAATCTTCTTGTCCACTTACATCTCTATCAAATGTTCTAATTAATGTACCATTTAATGTAAATATTTTAATTTTACACTTATTTGGTAAATTAGTAATTCTAACTCTGTTATCTAAACGACCTGTTTCGTATGAAGAATAAGCGTAGTAAGGATTAGGAACAATATTTATTAAATCTAAAGCATTAACTTGTTTATCTGAATTATTAATTTGTGTAAATATATCAGATGTACTGAATGTATATAAACCAAAGTTATTGTTTTTTGAATTTGATAACGTATCAGTTGTTAAACGTGTGTAAGAAGTTGCTGTTAAATCTGGTAAAAATGGAGCCGCTATCTGAGCTTTTATATGAGCAACTACATCACTTGTGTATACGCCACTCATACCATACTTGTAAGGTTTTTTCACTCTCAAGCTTACTTTAGCATCACAAGGCATATCAGCTGGATTATTAAAAGCATATCTTGAGTCTAATAACAATGGGATATTTACCCACATAGCATCAGTCCATATATTGTTTAATAAAATATTATTACCTAAAGAAAATGCATACTTATATGTGAAAGCAAAATCTGCAAACTCACTGTAGTTACCTACACCGATTCTCTTTCCATTAACACCCGAAATAGAAGAAGGTGATACATTATTATAAATCATATTTGTTCTGTTATGACCAAAAACATATATGTAGTGTCTTCCTCCGAATGCATAAGGATATGAACTACTTGTTCTAACGTTACTTGTTGGATTCCACATCATATCATCACCATTATTTGGAGCTAAAGCATTTGAGCTAGACTGGTAAGAATCTTCTCCAAATGCAATATTTAATCGTTCTCCTGTTTCTAGATTTATTGCATATCCAGGGAACCATGATAATCCATATTGGAAAGGCTGTCCAAGAATAGAATCAAAAGAAGCTTCAGCAACATTACAACCTGGAGCGCCTAAAGCAATACCTTGTTTATCTACAGATTTATGTCTTCTAGGCTCTAATTTTTTACTACCAGTAGGATTAGCAGAAACTTCATCAGACTCTTCTAGAACAAGACATCTTGTCCATTTGCTCTTATCTTTTGTAAATACAACATCTACACTTCCTAAACCTCTAATGTCATAATTACCAGACAAAGATTGAGATGCACTCGTAGAAGCACTGAATCCTGGCGCAGCAAAAACTGTTCCTGGTTTAGTTGCTGCAGCTAATACATAAGGTGACCAAGTTCCACCAATCACATTTTCAAAATATCCGTTTGGATCTAAAAACTCACTTCCTACTTTAACATCATTTTGTGCTGTTGCATTTGCGTCTTCAAATCCTCCTGCACGAATCCAGTTAAATGGTGAACTTCCATCAGCGTCAGCCAAACCGCCTAACCAGCTAATTGAAGAGTTTGAAAAAGAAATGTTAGAACCTGCAATGATATCTCCGTCCTGAACAATTTTATCTGTAGATGCAGTTGGATTATTAATTTGTGCTACATCTCTAGATTGGCCAATTTGAACTGAAAGACCTAAATCACTAAAATAGTATTCCTCTGCAATTTTAATTGCTTTACAAGGAAAATATGTTTTGTTTGTACCTTTATCTTTTAAAACCCAAGTAGTTGAATCTGCATTAACATTACCAAATTCAGTGTTTTTTAATTTCAACTTATTAAATGGTTTATTAATGTGAAATTCGGATTTAGATTTACATGGATCAAAAGTGTTAACTGTATCAATAGTGCTCCAGTTTCTATTTACAAACGTTAAAGAGAAGTCTGAATTTGGAACATTTAAAGGATCCACTACTTTAATTTTTAAAGGCCCACGACCATTTTCATAAGTAACTCTATCAGCCCTTCCTGAAGCGCTGTTTAATATGTCATTTACTGAACCAGCAGTTAAATCTAAATAGTTACCACCATTCCCTTGTCCTTCTTCTCTTGTGATTTTAGGACCGTAACCGTAGATAGAATTTGCAATAGTTCCGTCTTTTTCTGGAGCTGGATTATGAGGTATACCAAACGCTTTTTTAGATTTACGCCCTTCTAAGTAAGGGCGTTTTTGACCTTCTGTACTTGCTGGTGCAATACTATCAACCGTGTTATATTGTGTATACGGTTGGTCTTCTTTGTATTTACCATACTCATTATATCCATATGCCACACAGTAAAAATAGTATTCCTTATTATTTACTACTTTCTTATCTTGAGCTGATGAAAATAAATCCTGAGTAAAGTGGAAAGAAGACTGTATTCCTTTATCACTATTATCAGTCACATCAACTTTTACTCTAGGAATATCACCACCAGTAGTTGCGTCATATTCGTAGTTAATTAAACGAGTAATGCCGTTTGCAATATCACAATTAAATACCAATTTGGCTTTTGACGGATCACTTAATTCTTCTTGAACAATACTATTGTTTTTTAACTGATATACTTTAAATCCTTCAAAATGATAATAAGTATCTGCATTAGGGAAATGTGTAGGGTCTACAATAATTGACACATCTTTCTCTTTATATTGATTTAAGTAGTTATTTGACCCTGGCTTATTAGAGAAATAAATGATTAACTCATTCTCCATTTCCTGAATAGTCATATCTGGAGCTTCAGGACCACTCAATACTCGGAAACAGTTATCAAATAAAGCTTGTGCTTTATCATCAGCAATTTTCAACAATGGAATCGATGCTGTAGGATCTGTTGAAGTCGTTCTTGCCCAAGGTAAACCAACAGTAATAAAGTTTACTGCACCTGGTTGTAAAGTAAAAGGCCCTGAAGATTGCATAAAACGTCTGTCATTTGGTAATCCAGATGTAGCTGCTCCTTCCGACCAAGTTCCACAAGGTCCTGTAGGAAAAGTA
>JBBIUW010000058.1:0-10306 GCA_037440045.1 Sphingobacteriaceae bacterium | reverse complement strand
ATACGAACATAAAATCACTGGGAAACAAGTCCATATTTCTTCGTACAGCTTGCTTTAATGTTCTGGTTTCTACACCATATATTTCTGATAAGTGAATGTCAAGCATCACTTTTTCTTCTCTTAATACAAAAATCTTATTAATAATTCTTTCTTCGGGTAATAATACTTTTACATTCTTCTTGATCATTCTATTCTGATTTAGGTATCACAAATTGTGATACCATTGTCTAATATAAAAATAAACAATATAATAGTATCGCTTTGCTATGAAATATAGCAATTATGTTTTTATGAGTGATTCCTAATAAAACAAATTATTATACGGAAACCTAACTACGTGAATTTTCTTTACTGTATCGTAAACCAACTTTTTAAAATCGGTTACGTTCTCTTTGTTTAAAGCGCTAATGTAAACACAGGTTTGGTTTAAGTTAGTCATCCAGGTTTTTTTCAATTCATCTAATGATAAATTTTCACGAGTCATAGGTGTTAAATCATCCTCGTCTTTTTTCACGTATTTAAAAGCGTCTATTTTATTAAACACCAAAATTGTTTCTTTATCTCCTGCACCAATATCAATCAATGTTTGACGCACCACATTAATATGGTCTTCAAAGTTTGGATGAGAAATATCTACCACATGTAATAAAATATCTGCCTCACGCACTTCATCTAAAGTGCTTTTAAAACTCTCAATTAATTGAGTAGGAAGTTTTCTAATAAAACCAACCGTGTCGGTTAACAAGAAAAATAAATTATCAATGGTTACTTTACGAACCGTAGTATCAAGCGTTGCAAATAATTTGTTTTCGGCAAATACTTCGCTCTTGCTAATCATATTCATGATAGTAGATTTACCAACATTGGTATAACCTACTAAAGCCACACGCACAAACTCCCCACGGTTTTTACGCTGCGTGGCCATTTGTTTATCAATGATTTTTAAATCTTCTTTAAGCTGCGCAATTTTATCACGCACAATACGTCTATCTGTTTCAATTTCTTTCTCCCCTGCTCCACCACGTGTGCCAGTACCGCCTCGCTGGCGTTCTAAGTGAGTCCACATACCTGTAAGGCGTGGTAATAAATATTGGTATTGTGCTAACTGAACTTGTGTTTTAGCATGTGCCGTTTGCGCGCGTTGCGAAAATATTTCAAGAATTAAAGTTGTTCTATCTAAAATCTTAACTCCTAATTCTTTTTCTAAATTACGTTGTTGTGATGGCGATAATTCATCATCAAAAATCACCACGTTAATTTTGTTTTCCTTTACAAAGGTTTTAACATCGTTTAGTTTCCCTTTCCCAATAAACGTTGCTTTATCTGGGCGTTCTAATTTTTGGGTAAACGTTTTAACGGTTTCTACCCCATACGTTTCGGCCAAAAAAGCCAATTCATCTAAATACTCAAACGCCAGTTCTTCGTTTTGTTGTTTATTAATAACACCAATTAAAACAGCTGTTTGCCTTTGTATTTCTGTAGAGTGAGTAACTTGTTTCAATGGAACTATTTACCTTTTAAATCTGTTTCGATATAAGAAGCTACTGCCTCAATTTGTTCAGCTGTAAGCGCTTCTTTATAAGCAGCCATGGTATTTTTACCGTTAGTTACAATCTCAACAATACCTGCATGAGGTAACTGAGTTACTGATAAGTCTTTTGCACCAGCCTGACCTAACTTACCATCTGCACCATGGCATAATGTACATTTTTGCTCAAAAATTTCTTTACCGCTTAAGGCTACTGTTTTTTCTCCTGCTTTAGCATCTTTTGCTTTGTGAGCTAATCCAAAAGAAACCACAATTAAGAAAAATGATAAAGTAGCCAATACTTTGTTTTTCTTTTTGTAACCAACTACTGCTAATGGAATAGATAATAAAACCAAAACAATTTTAATAATCATTAATGTGGTAATAACTGGAACCTGAGTTAATAAAAAGACACCAGTTGCCAAAAAACCAAAACTTACAATCATTTCAGCAACCTTCGTTTTCTTTTTAAATTTTTCTAATAATTCGTCTTTATCACTTAAAAGCAGTATAGTTTTAATTAAATATATTAATGTAAAAAGTACTACAAATAAGTAGTGTGTGTGTAACATACCTGTTGCCATAGTTAATTTTTAAATGTGTCTCAAAATTAACAATTTATCTTTAAATAAAAGCTACAAACTAATTTTTATAGATGCGCTATAATCTTATATTTGTTACTATTTACTATTCATTATGCGCAAACTATTTTTTTTATTATCAGTTATTGTTGTTTCTAAATATGGCATCAGTCAAACTACATTTCCAAACAATGGTGCGCCCAATAACATACATACGCTTTATGCATTTACCAACTGTACATTGCATGTAGATGCAGATGTAACAATTATAAACGCAACTCTATTGATTCAGGATGGTAAAGTACTTCGTACTGGCGAAAAATTGGAAGTTCCAAAAGAGGCCGTTTCTGTTGATTTAAAAGGTAGCCATATTTATCCGGCATTTGTTGATTTATACAGCGATTATGGTATGCCTGAAGTAAAAAGACATGACTATAATGATGCTCCTAAAAAAGGTGCTTATGGCTGGAATCAAGCCATAAAAAGTGAAAACGAAGCATTCAAATTGTTTTTACATAATCAACAAAAAGCTGATGAACTCAGAAAACAAGGTTTTGCAGCCGTGTTAACGGCACAAAAAGATGGTATTGTAAGAGGAAGTGGTGCGTTAGTTAATTTAAATACCACAAAAGAAAATGAAAGTGTTATTAAAGATAAAGCTGCTGGTTTTTATTCTCTTAACAAGGGCACATCACCTCAAGATTATCCATCATCGCTGATGGGTGCAGTTGCATTGCTACGCCAAACCTATTATGATGCCGCTTGGTACAAAACTAACAACGCAAACACCGAATATAATATTACTCTTGATGCTTTCAATAAACTGCAGGAATTACCTTCTATTTTTGAAGGGAATGACAAATACAACGATTTGCGTGGAAAAAAGATAGCAGATGAATTTAAAACAAAATACATTATCAAAGGTGGCGGTAATGAGTACCAAAGATTGTATGATATTCAAGGTACTTATTCAAAGTATATTATTCCAGTTAATTTTCCTGATGCTATTGATGTAGAAGATCCGTATGATGCAGAACAGGCATCGTTAAGCGATTTAAAACATTGGGAAATGGCACCAGCAAATTTAGCGTTGCTTGAAAAAAATTATGTACAATTTTGTATTACATCTGCCGACTTAAAAGATAAATCACAGTTTTTAAAAAATGTAAGAAAAGCCATCTCTTATGGTTTATCTGAAAAGACAGCATTAAGAGCCTTAACTTATAATCCAGCTAATTTTATTGGCGTGCAAGATAAAGTAGGAAGCCTAAAACAAGGCATGTTTGCAAACTTCTTTATTTCATCAAAACCAATTTTTGAAGAAGATGCTATCATCTACGAAACTTGGAGTAATGGCGAAAAACATGTTTATAATGATTTATCGTTACCAAACATTAGCGGTAACTACCAATTAACTTATGGAGCAAGCATAAATAAATTAATTATAAACAGAGAGCAAGAGAATTACTCAGGAATTGTTCAATTAAAAGATAGTTTAAAAGCTAAAGCAAATATTAGTTTTAAAAATAACTTATTGACGTTAAGCTTTCCTTACGATTCAACATTTGTAATGCGTTTGTCTGGTAATTATAATCAAACCAATAAATCATTTTCAGGAACAGGACAATATACAGATGGCACATGGGTAGATTTTAAATTGAACTATATAGAAGTTGTTGACACCACAAAAAAATCTACTACTGCAAAAGCAGCTAAAAAAATAGATTATGGCAAAGTGTTATATCCATTTGGCGCATACGGAGAAGCAGAAGCAGAAAGTGAAGGTTTGATAAAAGATACTTGGGCAAAATTTAAAAAACGTTACGACGCTGTATTAATTAAAAATGCTACCATCTGGACAAACGAAGCTGATTCAATTTTAAAAGATCAAGACATTTATATTGTTGATGGAAAAATTGTTCGCATTGCACCAAATATAGAAGCTCAAAAAACAGCTTTTGCAAAAGTAATTGATGCTAAAGGAATGCACTTAACACCTGGTATTATTGATGAACACTCTCACATTGCTTTGTTCAGTGTAAACGAAGGAGCTGATGCAAGTAGCGCTGAAGTAAGAATGAGTGATGTTATTAATCCAGAAGACATAAACATTTATCGTCAATTATCAGGAGGGGTTACAACAGCACAATTACTGCATGGTTCAGCAAATCCAATTGGCGGACAAAGTTGTTTAATTAAATTACGTTGGGGTAAAAATGCAGACGAGTTTAAATACGAAAAAGCTCCTGGTTTTATAAAATTTGCTTTAGGCGAAAATGTAAAACATTCAAATGGTTTAAATCCTGACCAAAACAGATTCCCACAAACACGCATGGGTGTAGAACAGTTGTACTACGATTACTTTACAAGAGCTACAGAATATAAAAAGCAAATGGAATCTTTTGGAAAATTATCTCCTAAAGAAATTGAAAAAAACAAAATTCTTTCTCCACGTCGTGATTTGGATTTAGACGCTTTAGCTGAAATTATAGATGGTAAACGCTTTATTACTTGTCATAGTTACGTACAAAGTGAAGTAAATATGCTAATGCACGTAGCAGATAGCATGAAGTTTAAAGTAAATACATTTACTCATATTTTAGAAGGATATAAAGTTGCCGATAAAATGAAAGCCCATGGAGCTAACGCAAGTACTTTTGCTGATTGGTGGGCATATAAACTAGAGGTAATGGATGCCATACCATACAACGCAAGTATGTTAACTAAAGTTGGGGTAAATACTGCAGTTAATTCTGACGATGCTGAAATGGGAAGACGTTTAAACCAAGAGGCGGCAAAAGCGATTAAATATGGTGGATTAACAGAAGTTCAAGCATTAAAATTGGTAACCTTAAATCCAGCAAAAATGTTGCATATTGATGATAAAGTTGGAAGTATTAAAGTTGGTAAAGTAGCAGACTTAGTGCTTTGGACAGATAATCCACTAAGCATTTATGCTAAAGTAAATACTACTATTATTGATGGTCAAATTTATTACGACAAAGATGAAGATGTAAAACTACGTGAAGCAAATAATAAAGAGCGTGCTCGCATTATTGCAAAATTAATTGCTGAGAAAAACAAAGGAGCAAAAGTTGTAAAACCTCAACCAAAAAAACAAAATCACTTTCATTGCGATAGCGAAGAAAGTGGTTGGTAGAAGTTAATATCATGTATAAAATATTAATTTTACTGCTCCTGCCTATATTGTGTTATGGGCAAATTGATACACTTAGTGCATTAGATAAACGTATCGAAAAAATTATTGTAGATTGGCAAGTTCCTGGCTGTGCTGTTGGAATAGTTAAAAACGGAAAATTAATTTACTCTAGAGGTTTTGGATATAGAGATGTTGAGAATAAATTACCTGTTACTCCAAATACAATATTTCCAATAGCCTCTAATACAAAGTTATTTACATCCTGCGCAGTTGGCATGCTTGTAAACGATAATAAATTAGAATATGATAAACCTATTAAATTAATTGTTCCAGAAATAGAGTTTAACACACTTACTCTAAACAACGAAGTTACTTTAAGAGACATGTTATGCCATAGAACAGGTATTTCTGGAAATGACTCCATTTGGTATGGTACAAATTTTACAAGAACAGAAGTGTTTTCTAAAATTAAATTGCTTGAACCAAAGACAAGTATCAGAACTGAGTTTATTTATTCGAATGTAATGTATATCGCAATTGGCGAAATCATAAAAATAAAAATCAATAAAACATGGGAAGAATATATTAAAGAAAAATTTTTGGTTCCTCTTGAAATGAATCACACGGTCTTCTCTATTGAAGAATTAGAAAAAACATCTGACTATGCAAAAGCCTACCAAACAGACTTCATCAAAAAAACACTTTCTCCAATAGATTTTTATAGACAAACCAAAGCTTCTGCTCCAGCAATGGGTATCAATTCGAATATTATCGACTTATCACATTGGGTAATTTGCCAATTATCAAAAGGGATATTTAATCAAAAAGAAATCATTCCTAATTCTGTTATTAAAGAAACTATGAAACCACTTTCTATAAGTTCGAATTCTATAAAAGATAAAGAATTATCATACGAATTATATGGGATGGGTAGGACATTGAGAACTTACAAAAATCACTTAATGAGCGAACATGGTGGTGCCATCAATGGATTTAGGTCTCAAATCACTTTATTTCCTGATGATAGTTTAGGTATAATAATTTTAACTAATTCCGCCGATCATAAAATTGCCAGCTTTTTACAACTAGAAATTGCTGATGTAATATTAGGTTTAGAAAAAACGCAATGGCATGAGCGTATTTTAAATAGAAGGAAAAAGGAACTTGAAAATCAAAAATGAGCTATTAAAACTGATATTTTAAGTAGCGTTTATAAAAAACAATCTCAACTTACAAATACTTAGCCAACCATGTTGATTGCAATGGTTGTTTCCACTTAGATTGTAATTGTGCAGATTCAGTAATGGTATTGTCAAACACTAAAGTGTTTGAAGTGATTGTATTTGCTGCCAGTAAATCTTTTATCTGAGAGGCTTTTACAACCTCTACCTGATTATTATTTTCATAGGCAACAAGCAAACGATTTAATAACTCAATTGAAAATGTTTGTTCCAACTCTTTTACAAAGCGTAATTGCTTATCAATACTACAACCGCTAGCATTGTATTTGTCTTCGTTTACTTTAAAAATTAATAAACGATTTTGGTATAATTCAAAAGAAGCATCTAAACTTACGTCGTGTGCTGTCCAGCTACTCACAAAATTTTGACAACGATTTTTAAAATCAACTAATTGTTCGTTTGTTAAGTCCTTGCTTAATGTATAAATCCAAATACGTTCGTTCATCTTACTATCTATTAAATAAATTTACACTTACGACTTGCAAAAGCACACATGCGTAACAAAATTAAACCATGCTTAAAACGAGAGATGTTAGTTGTTCCGTATGTTCTATCTCTGTATTTAATTGGAATCTCAACAATTTTCAAATTCAATTTATGAGCACCAAATAATAAATCAAAATCTCCAAAAGGATCAAACTCTCCAAAATATTTTCTGTTTTTAGTTAACTTAATATAGTCCTCTCTAAACATTACTTTGGTTCCACATAACGTGTCCTTAAAACGTTGGTCTAGTAGCCAAGTAAATACCCAGCTAAAGAAATGATTTCCCAAATAATTTAAAAAACGCATGGCTTCTCCTTCCATTGGATATACCAATCGAGTACCATTAATGAAATCACCCTTACTACTGGCAATAGCATCATAAAATTTAGGAATGTCTTCAGGCGGAACCGTTAAATCAGCATCCAAAATCATTAAAATATCGCCTGTTGCAATTTTATATCCCTCACGCACAGCATCTGCTTTTCCTTTTCCTTTTTGCTGGCCTATTTTAATATCGTGTGTGTCTTTATACTTTTGTTGAATCTCTTGAATTTTTTGCCAAGTATCATCTGTACTATTTCCTTCAATAAAAATAATCTCTACATGTTTCCCGAATTTTGGCAAACGCGTAATGGCATTTTCAATGTTACCACTTTCGTTACGAGCAGGAATCACAACAGTTGTAGAATATTTTGTTTTATACTCCTCAGGATTACTGATTGGTAAAGGTTTTGCAAACGAATACGTATTTAAACTGAAAAATCTGAAAAACGGGAATTTCGCTAAAAACAAATTATGTAGCTCTGCAATCCCCGGAATATAAAATGGAAAAATAAAACGCTTACTGTTTCTGTATACATCAAAACCAGAAACAAATAAAAGATTATTGACATCTTTAGTATTAAGCCAATTTTGTAGTGGCGTTTTTGTTTTTAATCCAATTAACTCGGCAAATTTTAAAACGGGCTCCCACAATGAATTATAATACTGTACAATAATCTTTGTGTTTGGGTGACAAACTTTTTGCACTTGTTCAAATACCGCTTGTATGTCTTCAACAAAACCAATTAAATTACTAATAATCACAAAATCATATTTCTCTGTCAGTGTGATGTTGTTAGCATCCATTAATATGAATTCAATGTTTTTTCCTGCATGTTTTTCTTTAGCCCAAGCAATCTGCCCTTCGCTAAAATCAATACCTGTTTTTTTGTTACCAGCAATACCAGCTAGCAAATCTCCACTACCGCAACCAACCTCCAAAACAGAGCTGTCTTCGTGAGAAAAATAATTACAATAATTAGTTATTTCTTTCCAATAATAATTAGTTAATCCTCGTCCTTTTCTTTTAGAAGCTATGATGTTAAAATATTCCTTTATATTCTTCAAAATGTAATTTTTTAAGAAAGCTAATTTACAAGTTTAATTTAAAACTTTATAGTTTCTGATTTAACTTATCTGCTACAAATTTACCCATACTAAAGCAAGCCTGAAGTAAATAACCGCCTGTTGGCGCGTCCCAATCAAGCATTTCTCCCATACAATAATAATTAGGAAGTTTTTTGAGTTCTAAATCATTGTTTAATTCTGTTGAATCTATCCCACCAACTGTTGAAATTGCCTCATCAATAGGCGCAAAATCTGTTAAAACAAGTGAGAATTTCTTTATCAATTTACTAATCACTTCTGGCTGATTATATTCCTCTTTTGTAGTCTGAGATTTAAGTAAGTGAATTTGAGTTGTAGAAAGATTTAGTTTTTTGTCTAATACGTCTTTAATAGATAATTTACCTCTATTTTCAAATCTGTTTTGAATTTCCTCTAAACTTAATTCAGGTTTAAAGTCAATAAATAACTCAGCTTTTTTATTTTTAACTAATTGCTCTCTAATTTCTTTACTTAAAGCATAAACACCACTTCCTTCTATTCCAAAATTGGTTAAAACTGCTTCTCCTTTTTTATGCGTGATACCACAGCTAAATGCACAGTTCTTTAATGCCTGTCCCGAAATTTGTTTTATCAACTCTGAATCCCAATTAATTTTATAAGCACAATTTGACGGATAAAATGAATTAATTTGAATTCTTTTTTCTTCAAAATACGAAGTCCAATTTCCTGCACTACCAGTCACTTTCCAGCTGGCACCTCCCATAGCAAATACAATAATATCAGATGTAACTGTTAATGATTGATTGTTTGAAGTTTGAAAGATGAGTTGTTCGTTATTCCATCCTTTCCATTCGTGATTATAATGGATTGAAACATTGTTTTTTTTCAAAACAGATTCAATCGCGTTTAATACTTCAATAGGTTTAATGCCTTTTACTGGAAATACACGTTTACTAGTGCCTACATAAGTTTCGATACCAATTGATTTTAACCAATCTCTAAAATCATCATTTGAAAAATAATTTAAAAACGGCTCAATAAATTGTTTTGGATGATAACGGTTTATTAACTGCTCTAACTCCTCGGAATGTGTTAAATTAAAGCCCCCCTTTCCAGCTACTAAAAATTTACGCGCTAATGCTGTGTTTTTTTCATAGATAGAAACACTGTATTTACTTGTATCTAAAGAACAAGCCAGCATCAATGATGCTGGCCCGCCACCTATAATTGTTATGTTTCTTTTTGACAAGCTTAAGCTGTAAAATATTTATAAAACAAAGGTATAGTTTCAATGCCTTTATAATAATTAAATACACCGTAATGTTCGTTTGGAGAATGTAAAGCATCACTATCTAATCCAAAACCAAATAAAATACTATCCATTCCTAACTCTTTTTTAAATAATGCTACAATAGGAATACTTCCTCCACTGCGAGTTGGTACAGGTTTTTTACCATAAGTTTCTTCCATAGCTTTACTTGCAGCCTGAAATCCTTTTGATGTAATTGGAACCACAACTGGCTCTCCGCCATGATGCGCTGTTACTTTTACTTTTACTGATTTTGGAGCGATACTTTCAAAGTGTTTAATAAATAAGTCACTAATTTCTTTTGAAGACTGGTTTGGTACTAAACGCATTGAAATTTTTGCAAATGCTTTTGAAGGTAATACTGTTTTTGCTCCTTCTCCTGTATAACCACCCCAAATACCATTTACATCTAAGGTTGGACGAATACCTGTTCTTTCATTTGTGGAATAACCCTTCTCTCCTCCCTCTTCGTTAATATTTAAATCTTTTTTATACTCGTCTAAGTTAAATGGAGCTTTTGCCATTTCTGCTCTTTCTTCCGCACTTAATTCTTGTACCTTATCGTAGAATCCTGGAACTGTGATGTGATTATTTTCATCGTGGCAAGAAGCA
>JBBIUW010000057.1:0-10341 GCA_037440045.1 Sphingobacteriaceae bacterium | reverse complement strand
AAGAAGGTTTTTGGGATGCACTTGTATGGAACGAACACGAGTCGGTATTTGTAATCTTTAAAAATATGAGCCATACCTTATCAAAAAATTTACTCAATATCGTTGTTCCCATTTTAGCATTACCACAATTATTTCACTATGTAATTGACGGGTTTATTTGGAAAATAAAATCGGATAAATTTGAGTGGACTAAAATTTTTGGTTCCTAAGAAGATTATGAATATGGTTGTTTAATTAAAGAGAGCCTGTTTTTGCCTTAAAGTATCTGCTTGTGCGGCTGGTTGAGCTTGAGTTGCACAAGGAAAAACAATAGGCAATAAACGATTACGAATTTGTTCTCGATTTTGAATTTGTTTTTGTCTGGTAGTTTCCTTGATCTCAAATAGTTGATAGTTAATATCTTTCATAATGTCTGTTTGTTGATTTAAAGGAAAACTCAGGTTTAACTTCTTATCTAAGTCAGTGTTTTTAATAACAGTTAAATCAACTAAATAAACATGTGCCTTTGCCAGTTTAATTTCATTGTAAAATGTTTTATCGCCTTTAAAACCAACGGTAACAATCGAGCAGTTCATCAACTCATTTAAATTTTCTTTAAATACGCTTCCAATATTTTTCATCAATTGAAAACTACTTAATTTATCAGGAATCATATAAGAAACCACCCTATCATAATTTTTAAAATTATTGACATTAACAGTAATTGGTTCATACTTAATAATAGCTTTCTTTCCAGATTCTGGGTTTGTATAGTTTAGGGTAGTTCTGTTTACGGTTGTTGACAACACATATTTATCTACATTATTCCATCCTGTTTGAGTAATATCTGCCGAAACATAATCTGCCGAAACAAAAGCCTGAGGTTTTTTTTCCCCCAATTGTCTATAGGCCTCATCCATATTCAATTCCAATTCCTCGCTAAAGGTTTTTGATGCCCGAATACCTTCTTCTAACATTTGTATATTTCTTTTATTAAAAGCATCGTTGTTTTGTGACAATTCTTTTTTATACATTTTACTTAAAGCATCGTTAACTGCTTTAGCGTAGATAATTCTTTTTTCTTCAAAATAGCTTTGTAATTTTTGGCTTTGGCTATCGCTAATAAATACACCTCCATCTTGTCTGGCCGCAAATTCTAAAAATTTACTTTGCAGTTCACCTCCTACCATAGTAGAAGCCACACTATCTATCTCATATAGATTTTTATTAAGATTTTTTACATATAAATTCAAGATAGATGCATTACATGTTTTAAAAATTACTTTCAAACGTTCCTCGAATTCTTTAGTAGCTAAAATAGTTTGTCTAAATTCTTTGTTCCAGATAGCTTTAATACGAGCAGGATCTATTTCAGAGCACCCCTCACCCACATTGTTATTATAATCAATGTTCCAATTTTCAGAATGCGTTATATATCTAATCAAAGAATTTATTTCGTCATTTTTAAAAAATTCGAATTCCCCCATACCATCTGCACCTCCATTATCATCAACTAATTTTTTTGCATAATAATCCCCTGAAATAATCATTTTATTATTATTTAATATATAGTTTTTTAACCATTCTCCTTTTGGAACTCTGTCTAATAGCCCTTCTAATCCAGGTCCGGTAAGTTTTTGTTTTCCCATAGAATGACATACTGCACAATTTTGTTTAAAGAGCCTTTCTCCATTACTTGTTTGTGGAATCGTATCTGAAAAAACAGCACCATAAGCTTTTGATTTGGTTATAGATTCATCAAATGAATATCCGCTTTCTGATTCGCCGTCGTATCTTGTTGGTAAATCATAGTTTTCAAAATGGCAGTAACCACTATATGAATAATAAATGCTATCTGTCAATTTTTTATTTTTGATATCAAAGCCAATTTCTTTTAAAGAATCCAAAAAATGTTCAGGATAAAAATTAAGCTTCGTGATATCTACTGTTGTTAATTTTTTCTTCATTGGTTTAGGGTCAATCCAATTAATACGGCCATCAGCTTTACGCTCGCCTTTGAATAGCATCATATCCTTTTTGTTATTATTTATAGGCACATTCGCATTTAAAGGGTTGTTTTTATCAATGGATAAATTCTCTTCTCCCACTCTAGCATTTACATAAAACATTCCTCCCGTTTCTAATAATTTTTCATTACTCATGGTACTCAAGCCTGCCTTCATAATTTCACTTGGAGTCATCGCTTCCTTAATTTCCAAATCAATTATTTTATGAGGCACTTCTCCTTGCTTATTTAAAAAAGAATTAGCAGGAATTGAAAATACAATTCCACTTCTGGTTTCAATAATTGTATCTCGTAAGGGATTCAGGTTAAATAGCTGCGACTCTAATTTTTTATCTGCTTCACTCCAATTAGCATTTCCTTGTTCATTAAGTTCATATAATACTTCACTTGCGTTTTTATGAATCGATTTATTTATAAGTACGACTGCCCCAATAATAGCAATAGTAACAGCTAATCCTATAAGTGCTTTGCCAATCATCTTTTTAGTTTTCACTGTTTTAAAAGAGGCTGTCAATTCCTTTTTCAAACCCAGTCTCTTTACACCCTCAATTACTTGAAGCTGTAATTCAAATTCTTTTTTCAGAGCCACGTCCTGTTGTAATTCCCTTTCAAAAGTCGTTTTATCTGTTTCAGATAATTCACCGTTTATATATTTTGTAATTATTATAGTATAATTTATCATGATTTCAAAAAATTAAAATAATTCGTTTTTTAAATTTTCTTTTACCTTTTCGATGCAGCGATACTTTTGATTTTTTGCTCCTTTTTCTGATGCAAAACCAAGCTTGCTAGCAATTTCTTTCATGCTTAACTTTTTAAAATAAAACAGTTCCAATATTTCTTTACACTTCTCCCCTAATTTTATCAAAGCATTTTGAGCTTGTTTAGCAGACTTATCTTTTTCAATATCCTCATTAATTTCGTCAACAAGGTTTAGGTCTGTCAATTCAATAAAATCATTTTTAATAGTTTTATTCTTCTTTTTTAATTCGTGTAACCACAGCAGCTTACATACACTATATAAATAAGTGTTTATACTTGCAGTTAATAAAAAATCAGATTTAATTGCTTTATTACAAAAAATCACCAATCCTTCTTGAAAAACATCTTCGGCTTCCTGTCTGGTACCATTATTTTTTAAAACAAATTTTTTTACCACTGGCAAATAAGCATACAAGCCTTTCATGGCGGGATTATACTTGTTTTCCTTTATTAAATTGATAATATCCTGATCTGTCATAATCTGTTATTTATACATTAATGGTAAAAAATTGAAAAGGTCATCAAATAAATAAATTAAATTTTAAACTTTTATATAATTTCCTGAAAACTATGAATATACAATATGTTTTTTAGAAAAAATTAGTATATTGAAGTCTTAATACACTGTGCCATTAAAATGGTTTTTGGAAATTTAATAAACTTAGGGGTAAAATCCGAAATGGAGTTTTACCAAATGCGTGAAGCAAGGATAGTAAACCTGTTTTCTCTTATAACACTTTTAGGTCTTCTCATTGGTGGTACATCTGTGTTTTTTATTAGTGGCGACTATGCTCTACGAACTGTTCTATTTACAGCTATTACATCTATTTCTATTTTATTTTTAAACTACAAATCTTATCACAATGCTGCAACATACGTATTTGTGATTAGCATTAATTTAACCATATTCATTTTAAATCAGCAGTATATTGATACGGTGGGTAATTACTTCTATTACTTTCCTGTCATTTTTTGTGTGGCACTAATCCACAATCCAACAAAACCAAATGCAAGAACTGCCATTTTTTTTGGAATAGTTCTTATAAGTTTCATATTATCAAGAATTGTGGAACTTACATGTTTAAAAAACATCAGTGTTACCGAAAAAGATAATAAAGCGCTACTTACCTACAATAGTTTTTTAGCATTTTTTATAACCATTATCTTAATGTATATGGTGATTAAGCTAATTAACAGACAAAACGACGAAGCCTTAGGTTTATTGAAAAAAGAGCAAGATGCGCAAAAAATTATTTCTCAGTCCTTAAAAGAAAAAGAAACTTTACTAGCCGAAATACAACACCGTGTAAAAAATAATTTAGCAATCATTACTGGTTTATTAAATCTTCAAACAGAAAAAGCACCATGCAACGAATCAAAACAATTAATGATTGAATCAAGAAACAGAGTGATGAGTATTGCCATGGTTCATGAGCGCTTGTATAAAAAAGACAATCTATCAAAAATTAATTTTAAATTATATTTATCAGAGTTAGTTCATGAATTAATACAAAGTTTTCCCATTCATATTGAACAGATAAAAGTAATTGAAGATTTAGAGAAAATTGAATTGGAGTTAACAAAGGCAGTACCAGTAGGTTTAATTATCAACGAGGCTCTTACAAATTGCTTAAAACATGCCTTTCCAAATACACAAACTGACCCTACAATTACCATAAAGATGCAATTAATATACGACCGTATTCAGATATCATTAAAGGATAACGGAGTAGGATTCACTGATATTACCAAACGAAAAGATTCATCATTGGGTATATCATTAATCGAATCTCTTTCTGATCAAATTGATGCTGATGTAGTTTTTAAAAACGAAGATGGAGCCTGTGTAAGTATCGTTTTTCCTGTTTAATTAGTTAAACCGCACTGTGATGGCGAAGGAATATTAATTCCATCTCCTCCTAACTCCTTGTATTTCTTAAACTCTTTACAAGCATTACTGTTTTGTTTCATTGCTAAATATATTTTACCACGCTGTAAATAATACTTTGCATTATTTGGATTTAACTTAATGGCCTCATTACAATCATTTAAAGCCATTTTTAAATTTTGTAACTCTAAGCATGCAATACTTCTCTCATAAATAGCATCAGAATTATCCGACTCTATAGACAATGCTTTAGTAAAATCAATGATAGCACTTTTATAATCTTTAGTCAGGTTTTTTAAAATTCCTCTTAAAAAATAACTATCCACATTTCCTGTATCTATAGCAATTTGTTTTGTATAGTCTTCTATCGCGCCTTTATAATCATGTAAAACTTCTTTTACCATCGCTCTGTCAAAATAGGCCATAGAGTCCTTAGGAGACACTTCTATCACGCGAGTAAAATATTCAATGGCTCCTTCATAATCTTTTAACTGAAATCGCTCAACTGCACAAGCATTGTATTCATCTTTCAATGTTTGGGAAACCGAAATCAAAGAAGAAAACAAAATCAAATAAAATGTAAAAAATTTACTCATCGTTATTTATTTAACAGAAAACAAAGCTAAAGTATTTCGTTATATTTTATAAGGTTTTATGAATATTTAACCCCAATTTTTTATAGGATACATAACTATAAGTATCTTTATACAATAAAAATAATCATCTATGAAATCAATAGTTTTTAGTACAATCTCCATCTTTTTTTTATTCATCAATTCTAATATTCTTGCTCAAGAAGAGCCAATGCGTATAGAAGGTTATGCTCAAGGCTCAACATATCATATAGCATATTTTGATAAAGAAAACCGAGATTTTCAGGAAGATATAGAAAAAATATTACAGGATTTTGATCAATCAGTGTCTACTTATCAGCCAAATTCAATTATCTCACGCATTAATTCGAATCAAAAAAATGTAGTTGTAGATAAATATTTTATTGCCTGTTTTAATAAAGCCAAAGAAATATGGAAAAATACTAACGGCACCTTTGATCCTACTGTATATCCCCTAGTTAATGCTTGGGGGTTTGGTCCTGGTAAAAAACAAAAAATAGAAAAGCATGTTATTGATAGTATTTTAAAATTTGTTGGATTTCAATTGATAGAATTGAAGGGAAATAAAGTTGTAAAAAAAGATCCTCGTGTAGCCCTAGATTTTAATGCCTTTGCGCAGGGTTACTCTGTTGACGTAGTTGGTGAATTTTTAACATCAAAAGGTATTACATCTTATATGGTTGAGATTGGAGGAGAAGTTTATGCTAAAGGTAAAAAACCCAATGGTAATAATTGGACAGTTGGTATTGAAAAACCTATTGATAATAAAGAGTCTGGTAACCCATTAAAAGCTATTGTAAAGCTTGAGAATTTGGCAATTGCCACATCTGGTAATTACCGCCGCTTTATTGTTGAGGATGGTGTAAAATATCACCATCACCTTGATCCAAAAACAGGATACCCTACTAAAAATAATTTATTAAGCGCTTCCGTATTTTCAAAAGAATGTATTTCATCAGATGCAACAGCAACTGGTATTTTAGTAATGGGTTTAGAAAAAGCTAAAGAATTTTTAAATAATCACCCCGAATTACAGGCATATTTAATTTACTCCGATGATAAAGGTAACTACCAAGTTTATGAAACCGCTGGATTAAAAGCATTTGTATCTGATACCGAATAAACAAAACAGGGTTAGAAAAATGAGAACAAAAAAAGAGAGGATATACAATGTATATCCTCTCTTTTTTTGAACCAATAATAAATTATTTTTCTAAAATAATTTTATGATTTGAAGTTGCTTGATTATTAGAAACAGAAATAAAGTAAATGCCATTAGCAAAACTTGATAAATCAATTTTTTTAGACCCTTCAGTTAATTGCTCTATTTTTTCTTCGTAAATAACTGCACCTAAAGTATTCATTACTTTAATACTTGTTGCATTTTCAAAATCTACATTAAAAACACCATTAGTTGGATTAGGGTATATAGAGAATACTGGAATATTTTCAATTTCATTAACACCAGTAGCTACAGGAACCCAGTCTATCATAACACCTGTGAAATAAGCGTTATCAGCTGGCATTTGGTGATCAGGAGTTGCTCCTTTAGTAAACGTATATGTTTGCATAGTTGTTCCAGATGTTCCGTGATTCCAAGTAGATTGAATAGCTACTTTATAAACACCATCAGCTTGTAAAGTACCCGTAGCTGCTGCTCCTTTTTTACCATCCCAAGTTACAGTGTAAGTAGTCCAAGTACTTCTTGTAGCGCCAGTTGTAGCGTCTAACGTATTACAAGCTGTTGCTAAACAGTTTCCTGCAGTACCTCCAGCGTTTACAGACCAAGTAGGCAAGTGATCTGAAGTTCCTCCACCAGCATAACGTCTTTTAGTTTTAACAAAAGCACCTGTGTTTGTTTGAATCCAAACTGCTAAGTCGTGTTGAGCGTTACCATTATAAGTTGGTGTTTTTGCAACCTCAGTAAATGTAACGGTTAATGTTCCATTTGTTTGAGCTGATAAAGTTCCTGCTCCAAAAACGGTAACAAAAGAAAGAATAGATAAAAGTTTTTTCATAATAATGATTTATAGTATATATACAAAGATAAAAATAAATTCTGAAGACAATCTGATAATTTATTTAGAATGAGTATAAAATAAAAATCCCCCCAGAAGTTTTTCCAAGGGGATTTAAATTAATTAGTTAAAATTATTTTTTAGCAGTCATTTCAGCATGGAATGTTACCTGAACAACCTCAGCAATTTTCTCAACATATAATGATGGAACTTTAATTTTATGGTCAGCCACCTTTACATCAAATTTTGAATCAAAAGTAAGTACACCACCTTTTACTGTAATTGTTCCTGTAATTGTACGAGGTAATTCTACACCATGCATATCTAATGTTCCTTCCATTGTAACATTATAAACGCCGTCTTTCGTGTAATCAATCGTTTCTTTTACTTTTCCTTTAAATGTTGCGTAAGGATATTTTTCTGATTCAACATAATTCTCATTGTAATGTTCTTGCATAAAAGCCGATTTAAAATTAAAGGCTGTTTGTTGTGCTTGAACTACAAATGCTCCAGTTTTTGGGCTAAACACTGGTTTTGTAACTGTATTTGTAGCGTCAATGTTTTCCATTTTTGTTTCGCTAAAAAAACTGATTTTACATTTCTCACCAACGTATACTTGTGAAAACCCTTTTACTCCTAATGCTAATAATGCAATTACTAATGTCTTTTTCATTGTTTGTTGTTTTTAAAATTATTCTCCTTTGTTTTTACCTTGTAAACTAAATACCCTAGAAATATTGAATCCTAAACGAATTCCCCAGTTATCCCAAGATGTATTGGTGTACATAAAGTATTGGTCTTCGGTTAAACCAAATGAATTTGTTAAATGCACTTGGAAAACGTGTCCCCCTGTCTCTAAATCATATCCTATGCCAAAACTGTCGTAATATTTATCTTTACTGTATTTATTTATTCTATAGCCATACTCTAAAGTAATTGCTTGACGTTTAGCAAACTTAAAACGAGTTACTCCACCAATAATAAAACAGTCGTTTTTATCATTAATTTTATCAACTAAGTTTACGTGAACCATTGCCCCTGTAAGCTGAAAAGAGAAACGAGAGTTAAACTTTCTTGCAACCATAATTTGATGACAGAATGATAATCTATCATATGGAGTTTGATATTTGTTTTCTCCATTAATTAACACATTTTGCATAAAAGTATGGTACACGCTTGTAAATAAAGTAACACTTACTGGCATGCCTCCACCTTTAGTGGTTTGTTTTAACAAACGGTATTTTAAAAATCCATCAGCTATTTTTTTACCTGAAGTACGACCAACACCAAACATTAAACGGCTACCATGACAATATTCCAATCCTAAACGAATATTTGCACCACCATCAACACCCCAAGCATTGTATGCACCTGAATTAAAATCACCAAAACGGTGAGAGATTCTAAAATCTAAACTACGTTTACTTAATACCTCAACTGTGTGAAAGTTAATTAAACGAGTGGTTTTAAATGTAGCCGTTGTGTACTCTTTTTTTGGCTTTTCTGCAACCATGTTTAAAAGATCGTCCGGACTTTGAGCAATTGCTAAATTAGAAAAAGATAGAATTGCTAATAAAGATTTATATATGTTTTTCATAAATGTTATACTACTGATTAGTTATCGTGAGCTCCTTCTGTAACCCATCTTCTTATTTTAGCGATTTGACATGCAGTTAAAGCAGGACGTGCTAAAGGCATACGCTTACTAGCATTTGTGTTAATTAAACTATTTACTAACGAAGATGTATTGTTAATAACAATAAACGTATCGTTTTGCACATCTTGCACTGTAAGTAATGAATGTCCATATCCATTGTTATCGTGGCAACCATTTGTACAATTTGCACTTAAAATAGGAACAATATCTAAAGAGTAGCTCATTGCTGCAGATGTATCACACGCTGTATTGATAATTGCACCAAATGGGCGACATCCCTTTACCCATTGTGTAATTTTATCGATATCCCCTTGAGGCAATGCAGAAGAAGGGGGCATTGGTTTTGCGGCACCTGGTGCCAATACTGCTAATAACTGCTCTGCAGAATATGATGACAAATTTTGATATGTATCTAAGTAAGGTTGTGTACCTCCGCCTTGACTGTGACAACTAATACAGTTGTTATTAATAATAGATTTCACATCTGCCTCGTACGTTACTGTATTAGAAGTATCGCAAGCCGCTGGCTGTGGGTTAAGTTCTTTGAAATTGTCGTAGTAACATGAGTTAAAAAAACAAACTGCTCCTAGCGATAAAGCTGATAAAATTATTTTTTTCATAGTTTAATATTAATTGTTTTTTGCTCCTTGTCCAATCCAAACATAAATCATTTGAATTTGACTTTCCGTTAATTCACTATAAGGTTTTTTAGGCATGATATCATCATCTAAAGACTTTAATGTTTTATAAAGTTTACTTTTTTCTGGAGACCCAGCGCTAATGCCGCCACTCATTAAGCCATTATAAGTTACTAAACTAACTTTTTCAAAAGCAGAATCTCCATGACATCCACTATAAGCACAATTAGAACTAATGATTGGTGCAATACTTGTTTTGTAACTAACCTGCGTTAGTTTATCAAAATCTGTTGTATGCTTACATGAGCCAAGCAAAAAGCCTACGGCAACAAAAATACTTAAGGTTTTAAATGTATCAGACAAAAAAATGTGTTTCATATGGTTAAATTATGGAGATAAAAGTAAGTCAAAAAACTGAAGAAACACTGATTTTTTATTTAAAGTGCTTATAAATAACAAGCTTTCTGAATTTTTTTTGAAATAATAAAAATATATCAAATGTGTAAACTAAAATAAATACATTTGATAATATAATAAATATCATACAGCCTTTATGAACGTTTTAATTGTTGAAGACGAGATTGATTTAGCGGAAGAAGTAAAGAAGTATCTGACTGATTTTAATTACAAATGTCAGATTGTAAACCTATATCATGATGCTTTAAGTACTATAAACTATAATGAATTTAGTGTTATTCTATTAGACTTAAAACTTCCTGATGGGCATGGCGTTGATTTAATTCACTATATCAAAAAGAA
>JBBIUW010000056.1:0-10351 GCA_037440045.1 Sphingobacteriaceae bacterium | reverse complement strand
TTTTTCAAATTTCTCAATCAGTTCCGAAATTTTAACATCTTCGGGCGATTTAGCATATTCAAATTCTTTGGCTTTGCCGCCTTCGTCAACAAATTCTTGTTTTGCTTTTTCAAATTCGGCTGTCCACAGTTTTTGATACTCTTTTTGCAGAGTGCGCATTTGGTGAGCAACAGCACTAGCTTCAGGTTGTTGAAGCATTTCTTCCAGTTTTGTAATAATAGATTGTTTCATTTTATAACCGTTGTTTTTGGTCTTTTTTTTAAATTTATGATGATGTTATTTGAATTTTGAACCACATAGGTACATAGTTTTATGTTGTTTAAAGTTAGTTATAGAAAGCTTTGCTTTTCACATAATACAACTATGTGAAAAAACTAGTTTCTATCTTTTACTTCTTGTATGGTACATTTTCTATGTTTCTATGTGGTTAAATATTCTAATTTATTTAACCTATCAAAAATAAAGTAAAAATTTAGTTTACAAAACTTTCAAACCGTTTTTTTAATTAAATAAAAGGTTAATTTTATTGCTGAAATGAATATCATCGAGACCGAACAGCTAGAGTTATTAGAGTTTTATAAAATTAAAAAATACGTTACTGATTTTTGTCATAGTAACGGCGCTAAACATAAAGCATCACAAATTTCTGTTTTTAACAATCATGATACTCTTACAACAGAGTTAAGCAGAGTTGCAGAATTAAAAAACACATTAAGTAGCGATTCTTTTTTTCCAGATATTCAGTTTGATGATTTTAGAAAAGAAGCTTCTCTCCTTTCGTTAGAAGGAAGTATGCTTGCCGAAGAGCAATTTTTGTTGGTTAAGCAAGCAACCGAAATTAGCAATACTGCAATACGTTTTTTGAAAAATAAAAAAGCTGCACTTCCCTATTTATCGCAATTAGCAGATGAATTAGAGGATAATAAATTAATTGTAGCCGAAATAGATCGTATTATTGATTTTGATGCTTCTGTTAAAAGTTCGGCTTCTAAAGAACTTCAAAAAATCAGAAAAGATTTATCTGAAAAAAGAAGAGAAAGCGATGCTAAGTTTGATAGATATGTGAACGAACTTCGTAAGCTAGGTTATATTAGAGATAACGAAGAAAGTTTTTTTAATGGCAGAAGAACTTTAGCCGTTTTAGTTGAATACAAATCAGAAGTAAATGGTTTTGTGCATAATAAAAGCGAAACTGGAAAAACTATTTTTATTGAACCTGGAGCTACAATAAGCATCAATAATGATATAGCAGAGTTAGAAATTGATGAGCGAAGAGAAATTAATCGAATTTTACGTGAGTTAACAGATACACTGCGTCCTTATGCTACTCAATTAAAACAATATAATGAGCTATTAATTGAATTAGATTTTTTAAAATCAAAGGCAAAATTTGCTCAATTAATAAATGGCTGTTTACCTTCTTTATCCAACACGTCTGAACTAAAATTAAGTAAGGCCTATCATCCGATTTTATATTTACAAAATAAAGAGTTAAAAAAGCAAACGGTTCCTCTTAATATTCATTTACAACAAGAAAACCATTTAGTGGTTATTTCTGGTCCAAATGCAGGCGGTAAATCTATTACATTAAAAACAGTAGGTTTGCTACAAACCATGTTGCAAAGTGGTTTGTTGGTGAGCGTGAGCGAAAACTCTGTGATGAGTTTCTTTAAACATATTTTGATTGATATTGGAGATACGCAAAGTATCGAACATGAATTGAGTACGTACAGTGCTCGTTTAAAAAACATGATTTCAATTTTAAAAACAGTGAATACTCAAACCTTAATATTAATGGATGAGTTTGGAAGTGGCACTGATCCTGAACTGGGAGGTGCTATGGCTGAAGTTGTATTGGAAGAGTTAGTGAAATCTAAAACAGTAGGTGTAATTACAACACATTACTCAAATGTGAAACTATTAGCTAATAAATTACAAGGTGTATCAAACGGTAGTATGTTGTTTGATTTGGAAACCCTAGAACCAAAATATATATTAACCGTAGGAGAACCAGGAAGTAGTTATACTTTTGAAGTTGCCGAAAGAGTTGGTTTTCCTAATGATTTAATTGCAAGAGCTAAAGCAAAAATTGATACTGATAAAGTAGATTTAAATACATTATTAGCCGAAGTTCAACAACAAAAAACAAAATTAGCTGAAGCAACGGACAGAGTAGAGCACCAGGAATTTTTAAGAAAAATTGCAAAAGAAAAATACGATACACTTTTTAGTAATTGGAGAGATAAAGTAGAGCGCGATAGAGATAGAAAAATAGAATTAGCTCGTTTAGCTGATTTTGGGCAACGTTACCTGAAGTTAATGGAGGAGTGGAATAAAAACGAAGATAGAAAAGCAGTGATTAAACGTTTTATAGATGGTATTACAGCAGAAACAAAGAAACGTAAGGATTTTGAAAAACAAAACAAACGAGATAGTTTTGCTGAGAAAAAAGTTGCACGTATTAAACCTTTGTTGAAAGTAGGAAGTAAAGTCAAAATTTTAAATAGCAGCGAAGTAGGTGTTGTAGAGTCTATGAAAGATGAAAAAGTAAACATCACTTTCGGTATTTTAAAAATGACAGTTAACATGGAAAATCTTGAATTAGTTAGGGATTAATAGGCTTAGCTACAATTGCCTTCTTTAAAAATAAATATGAAAAAATTGTATTTTATATCGTTACTGTTAGCGTTTTGCATACACTCAAACGCTCAGTTGAAAATGGATACAATTGGTTTTACACTTCATTGTTCTGAAAACGAGATTGAGGTTGAAGAAAATTTAAATCAACAATTGGATTCCATTTACGAAACCATTCATTTTAATGATACCACAATACATATTACGTTTACTAAAGTTGTTGTTTTTGGGCATACCGATAATAAGGGTTCAAAAAAACATAATTTAGAATTGTCTGTCAAGCGAGCCAATTATGTATATTATTCTATCCGTAAGAATGGAGATAGAACATTTGATGTTGTTACCGGATTGGGAGAGGGGTATCCTATAACTGATAATAAAACAGAACAAGGCAGAGCTAAAAACAGACGAGTTGAAGTTACCCTCGTGTATTATAAAACTAAAATAGTGCGAACAGTGATACCTGCTAAACCACATGTAAGTAATGACACAACTATTGTGTTTGAGGATAGTACTATTTTACTAATTAATAAAGATGATTATAAGCTTATTAAATCTAATTTAATTTATAATCGAAATAGGAACTTGTTCTCATTATTTGAAAATTTACCACCAAACAATTCTGATGATTTATTTTACAGATTTGATGAAATAAATTTTACTTGGGCTGATAGCAATAAATGTTTATCTAATCAAGTAACTTTAAGCGTGAGAGTGCCTAATAATGTAGCCATAGAATCGGCAAAAGACATTAAAGCGTATTGTAAAAAATTTAAAGGACAAGTAGTAAAATTAGCCAAACATAAAGATAACTGCTGGTATATAGATATTACTACCTATTGTCCTTGGAGATCTGGTTGCGCTGGGTTTCATGGAAAAAATAAAGATTATGGAAAACTTAAGAAAGTAAAATATGTTAGTAAAAGTGAGTACAAAATAGTTGGCGCATTTTATGATATGGGACATATGTTTGCCTATAAAAAAGTAGATACGCCTGTTAGAAAAGTAAAATTTAGAGTTATTTGTCCGTCATATCTTCCAAAAGTGTCAATCATGGCTATAGATAGTAAAAACCTAGATACAATTTACTTTGCAGAAGGCACAGAAAAAGTAATAAATTATAGAAGACGCTGCGTTAATTGTTTAGATAAGGATACTGTAGTAAGACGTATTATTGGAATTAAAATTTATAAACGTTTACTCCGCAGAAAATATATATTCAAACCAAAAGATTATACGCATAAATTAAACAGAAAAATGAACTATGGTAAGAAGTAAAATTTTACATATACTTCTGTTTTTTTGCTTAAATACTATAGCTCAAAATCCAATTATCATTGCTCATCGTGGCGCTAGCGCTTATGCTCCCGAAAACACATTAGCTTCTTTTGAAAAAGCTATTGAGATGGGCGCGCTGGTTATCGAAACAGATGTGCATCAAACAAAAGATAGTGTTGTAGTAATTATGCATGATTTAAGTGTAGATAGAACCACTAACGGTAAAGGATTGATAAAAGATATAAGCTATCAGGAATTTAAATATTTACAAATCAAACAAAAGAGTGGTTGTGTTTCATGGCAAAATCCTTCAAGTTTGGAAGAAACTATACAACTCATAAACGGTCGTTGTAAATTATTAATTGAACTCAAAAAAGGAAATTCTTATTATCCCAATATCGAAAAACATATTGTTGATTTAATTGATAAGTACAAGGCTCATAGTTGGATAAGTACTATTCATTCTTTTGAAAAAGAACCATTAATTAATTTTGCTAAAAGAGATAGTAGTATTAATCTGCAAAAATTAATTGTGTTTAATTTACCATTGGTAAGCTTTAATTTTGATAAGCATTTTAATAAAGATGATTTCAAAAACTGGGAAGGGGTTAATGTGTACTATAAATTTTGTAGTAAACGTGTTATTAAAAAAATACACAAATTGGGCAAAACTGTTTACGTGTGGACAGTTAATAATCCACGTAAGGCCCGTAAATTAGCACTTAAAGGGGTGGATGGTATTATTACTAATAAACCTGATATTTTAACGTTATAAAACTTGTTACCAAAATGTGTTATATTTATATAACACCATGTTTTAATGATAAGGTTTTTGAAAATAATTTATTTCATACTATTTATAGCTTTATTGAGTTCATGTGCAATTCATCATGAATTTCCTTTTATATGTTTTAAAGGCAGTTGTGTAAAGCAACAGTTTAGTTTAAAACCCTTGAAAAGAAAAATACAATTAGCTACTGGTGGTAAAAGAAGAAAAATAAAAGGTTCACAAAGTAACACGAACCGATACTCAAAAAATCCTTCTTATGCAAAGTCAAGTGATATAAAAAAAAGTAATGCTACAGATAGCACGCGGAAAGATTCTTCTAATATTATTGAATCTACAGGGAAGGGTTTTGCATTAATGGATACAATTATTCGTATTTATTACGAAGGGTTAACAGATAGCGTTTTAAATAATTATAAAAATATAATTAAATCCTTTGTTTCCAGAAACGGAACAGAACACATTTCCGAAATATCATTATCCGATTTTTATTCAGAGGATGGTTATACAGAGGTATCTGTTAAATCAAATATTGGAGATTATTTGTTGGGTATCGGAATTTCAAAGTATCGTTTGTTTTTAGCCAAAAATAAACGATTAAAACCAGAAAATAAGACGCATTGGCCTAAAAAACTGTTGTATTTAGAAATTAGGTTTCATTAATTTTATTTCAATAATCTAATGCTTATCTTTACCGAATGCCTCGGTATTTTATTCAATTAGCCTATAATGGAACCAACTTTCACGGTTGGCAAGTGCAGGATAATACTCCTTTAACGGTTCAGCATATATTGCAAGAAAAAATGTCGATGATTATTGGTCACCCAATTGAGGTTATAGGATGTGGCAGAACAGATGCCGGAGTTCATGCCAAAGATTATTATGCTCATTTTGATTCTGAGAAAACGGATTTGCATACCGATAAAAATTACGTGTATAAATTAAATAAAGTATTACCTTTTGAAATAGCCATCAAAAAAATATATTGGGTTAAGGATGAGGCAAACGCTAGATTTGATGCTACTTCAAGAACGTATGATTATTTAATACATCGTTCAAAAAGTCCCTTTTTATTTAATTGTTCTTTATATGTTTTTGGTGATATTAATTTTGATGCGATGAATGAAGCTGCCGCTTATTTGTTGACCGTTGAAGATTTTACCAGTTTTAGTAAGGTGAACACTCAAACTTTTACAAATAATTGCTCAGTAACATTTGCACAATGGATACAACACAATGAGGATGAGTATGTTTTTAAGATAACAGCCAATCGTTTTTTACGAAATATGGTACGCGCTATCGTTGGAACATTGTTGGAAGTTGGCAAAGGGAAAATAACGATTGAAGAATTTAAAACAATTGTCAATAACAAAAACAGATCAGGCGCAGGTATGTCGGCTGCTGGTCATGCTTTATATTTAACGCATATTAATTATCCTGAAACTATTTTTAATGCCTAATACTGAACAAAAAAATAAATTTAGTTTTAAACTATTAAAACGCATCTTGTCATACAGCAAGCCGTATAAGACTTTGTTTTTTAGTGCAATAGTATTAACACTTACATTATCTTCTTTAACAATAGTTCGTCCACTATTAATTAATAAAATGCTAAACTGCATTGGTGCAGTTAATGTTACAGATGAAGGGTATATGCCTGATGTAGATAAAGTGGATTACATTAATTACATGGGACTTATGTTAATTGGGATACTTATTACCGAAGCCTTTTTACAGTTTAGTAATATTTATGTTACCAATTTATTGGGACAAAATATTGTAAAGGATTTACGATTGCAGGTTTACAAGCATATTTTAAAATTAAAAAACACCTACTTTGATAATACACCAGTTGGTACATTAGTAACAAGAGCTATTTCAGATATAGAAAGTTTAAGTGATGTGTTTTCTCAAGGATTTATTGTTATTATGGGCGATATTTTAATGCTCGTGATATTTATTACGGCTATGCTTGTAAAAAATTGGGCTGTGGCTTTGGTAACTTTAAGTACTATCCCATTACTATTAGTTGCTACTAACTTGTTTAAGAATGGTGTTAAAACAACTTTCTCGGAAGTGCGAAATGCAGTTGCATCTTTAAATGCCTTTACAAATGAACATATTTCGGGTATGCGAATTGTTCAATTATTTAATCGTGAAAAAATAGAGTATGAAAAGTTTAAAGCGATTAACGAAAAACATAAAGTAGCAAACATTCGTTCTATCTGGTATTATTCTGTTTTTTTTCCCGTGGTTGAAATTTTGTCAGCAGTGTCAATTGCTTTGTTTGTTTGGTTTGCAGGCTTAAAATCAAATCAATATAACTTAAAGTTAGGTGATATTACGTTCTTTATTATGATGATAAATATGGTGTTCCGCCCAATTCGTTTATTAGCAGATAGATTGAATACTTTACAAATGGGAGTTGTGGCTTCTGAGCGCGTATTTAAGGTGATTGATACCAATGAAATTATTTCCGAAAATGGAAACATATCTGCTAAAAATATGAAAGGTAAAGTGGAATTTAAAAATGTATGGTTCGCTTATAAGGAAGATAATTACGTTTTAAAAGATGTTTCATTTACAATTAATCAAGGCGAAACAGTTGCTATTATTGGAGCAACAGGGGCTGGTAAATCAAGTATCATTAATTTACTAAGTCGTTTTTATGAAATTAATAAAGGTCAGATACTAATTGATAATGTTAATGTAACTGATTACCAATTAAACGAATTACGCGAATCGGTTGGTGTAGTTTTACAAGATGTATTTTTATTTAGTGATACCATTTTAAATAATATCACACTTCATAATCCAACTATTACAGAAGAACAAGTTGTAGCTGCTGCTAAAAATATTGGTATACATGATTTTATATCTAGTCTACCAGGTGGCTATCACTATAACGTGAAAGAACGAGGTGCAATGTTATCTGCAGGTCAACGACAGCTTGTGGCATTTGTAAGGGCGTATGTCTATAATCCACCAATTTTTGTGTTAGACGAAGCAACTTCATCTATTGATTTAGAAACAGAAAAGTTGATTCAAAAAGCATCTGTTGAGTTAGCAAAAAACAGAACTTCTATTATCATAGCCCATAGATTATCTACAATTCATCACGCACAAAAAATTATTGTGATGGAAAAAGGACAAGTCATCGAACAAGGACAAACCTCTGAATTGGCTGATAAAGTTGATGGTGTTTATAAAAAGATGCTTGAATTAGCATAAATAAATTGCTCTAAAACTGTTTAGCAAAAATTTTAACTTTTTACTCTATCTGATTTTTCATAGTTTTAAAGGAATTAAACAATCCTATGAAGAAACTATTACTTATTGTTGCTTGTATTTTTTCATTACAAGTGTTTTCTAGTTCTGTTGGCGAACTATTAATCTCAAATCAATACGCTTCTTTTTTTAGAAAAGCTTATAGTTTAAATCCCTCAATCCCTAAAGGTGTTTTAGAGTCGGTGGCATTTTCTCAAAGTCGATTTACACATTTAGGAACGGCTTCTCAAGAGCCCAGCTGTATTGGTTATCCAACAGCTTATGGCGTAATGGGCTTAACAGAAAATGGGCAAGGCTATTTTAGAAACAATTTAGTTTATGTTTCTCAGTTATCTGGTTATTCAATTGCAGATATAAAAAATGATCCAGAAAAAAATATTCTTGCGTATGCATCTGCATTTGCTAATTTGCAAACTCAATTGTCTATTTCAGGAAATGATATTTCTTTATATCAACCAATTTTTATTGCGTTAAGTGAATTGCCTTTAACCAACAATATTCAAAATGATTTTGCAATGAACTCTCAGCTATACCAATTATATTGGTTTATGGCAAATGGAGAGTTTCAGGACTTTTATGGTTTCCCTGACTATCAGATTAATCTTCAAGCAATTTTTGGATCTAATTACGAGGTATTAAGTTCTTCTTCTATAATCATTAATTCAAATACAATTACTAATTCAACAGGAGCAGCTTATCGTTCATCCGGTGTATCAAACACGGTTATGTCTCCCGATTATGGTCCTGCAATTTGGGATCCAACAACCTGTAATTACAGTTCACGAAACGGAACAGCTATTACAATGGTAGCTATTCACGATGTTGAAGGAAGTTATGCAGGATGTATTTCGTGGTTCAAAAACTGTAGTGCTTCAGCATCGGCTCATTATGTAGTTCGTAGTTCGGATGGACAAGTAACGCAAATGGTATATGAAGCTGATAAAGCTTGGCATGTTGGTTCTGAAAATCCTTATAGTTTGGGTATTGAACACGAAGGTTATGCAAGTACTGGTTATAACTGGTATACTACTAATATGTTAACGTCAAGTGCTAATTTAGTAAGAGATATGTGTGCCAGTAATAACATTAATCCATTACGTTGTTATTATGGTCCAGGATGTTCTGGTACTACACAGCAATGTCAACAAGGTACTTGTGTAAAGATTAAGGGGCATCAAATGTTCCCAAATCAAACACATAATGACCCAGGACCATATTGGAATTGGGATCTGTTCTATAAATTATTAAATAATACGCCAACGGTTACTACTGTTACAACTACATCTGGAACATTTTACGACTCTGGTGGAGCCGCAGCTAACTATAGTGATGATGAAAGAAAATTATGGTTGTTTCAACCAAGTGGTGGCGCTACTTCGGTAAGTATGAGTTTTACATCATTTAGTTTGGAGAACAATTACGATTATATGTTTATTTATGATGGAAACTCTACAAGTTCTACTTTAATTGGAAAATATACAAGTACAGTTTCTCCAGGAACTATTAACTCTACTGGACCAAATTTATTAATCGAATTCCGTTCTGATTGTGCTACAAACGCTACTGGTTGGGCAGCAACTTATACATCTAATGCAGTTCCCACGTCAACCACTTCAACAGATAATGTTGTTCCAACCACTTCGGTATCAACTTTAGGGACTTGGCAAACTGCTAATTTCACAGCAACGTTCACAGATGCTGATAATTCAGGTGGTTCTGGTTTAGAAAAAAGCTATTATCAAGTAATTGATTATAATGGAACAGAATGGCGAGGTAATTATACACATGGGTTTTTCTCAGATAATTTTGATGTAGCAATTCATTCTGAGTGGACTCAAAAAGTAGGAACTTGGGGAATTAATACTAATGCTTTAGAACAAACTGATGAAGTTAGTACGGCTGCTGCAAATACAAATATATATGCGGCATTGACTCAAAATCTCTCTAATCGTTATTTATATAATTTTAAAGGAAAATTAGAAGGGGCAGGAACAAATAGAAGAGCAGGATTTCATTTCTTTTGTGATGCACCAGATAGTGTAAATAGAGGAAACAGTTATTTTGTTTGGTTCCGATTAGATAATCAGGCCGTTCAAATTTACAAAACCTCATACTCTGGAGGCGTTAATGTATTTGGCTCTCCTACATATACAGCAGCTGTAAATTTAGTAGCTGGTCAGTGGTATGATTTTAAAGTAATTTATGATAGAATTACTGGTAAAATGGATGTGTATAAAGATAATTCGGTAATTGCTACATGGACAGATCCGTCTCCATTATCCAACGGTAGTCATATATCTTTTAGAAGCGGAAATTGTAAATGGAGTTTAGATGAAATAAAAGTTTACCGTTCACGCCCTA